>JAYVUJ010000449.1:0-2921 GCA_043788035.1 Ferruginibacter sp.
ATAAGAGGGGCCTACTATCAAAATAAATAAACAACACAGTAAAATCAATGCTTTCAGCCCATTAAAAATACATTTATAATTTTAGTCGGTTGATAGTGAAAAAAAATATATTACATTGCATGTCGCACACTGCTAGTGCTAAGTATTGTTAGCTCGTTCTTAAAAAAAAATATAGTGAAGTATTTATAAAGAAATTTCTTACAAAAACTTTAGTTTCATTTTTTATATAACAACAATATACCCTATATTATATGTGTAGGCCTTTACTTCTGTCTAAAGTAATAATCGTATCAATTCTTTATTTTATTCCGCTAACCCTTCATGCCCAGCAACCAATCAACAAAAATAATAATTTAGGGTTAGCTGCCAGGCCTGATGAAAAATTTTGTTACAATGATGTACTGCTTAATAATTTACGGAAGGGCCGTGCATTTAGGGAAAAGGAAGATAAGATGAATTTGAAGATAAGAAATTATCTTAATCGCTCAAGCGGTGCCATTATTACTTTGCCGGTGGTAGTACATATAATAAACACCAACCCATCTTTAATTACCGACCTGCAAGTAATTGATGGCATAAAATTATTGAATGATGCATATAGTAAGTCTGGCATATATGCTGCCAGCGCCGGTGCAGATACCAGGATAAGGTTTTGCCTTGCACAAAAGGAACCTGATGGGGGCAACGCCACAGGCATTACACGTACAACTTCTTTTTTAACCAACCATTTAAATAAAGATATAGCAGACGCTAACTTAAAAAATCTTATTCAGTGGGACCCAAGCCGCTACATAAATATCTGGATCATCAACAGCATTGATGCCGAAGCGTATGCAAGTTTTGCGTGTGGCACATGGACACGGCTAGGCGTTGGTGGCTATGCCACTATGCCCCCTGCATCCGGCGCCTTAGATGGCATTGTTATTACTGCTTTCGGAACAATATTGGCACACGAAATGGGGCATTACCTCGGGCTGTACCATACGTTTGAAGGTGGTTGTAATAACTATGATTGCCTGGCAGATGGAGATAAAGTTTGCGATACCCCGCCAGATAATTCTGTAAAGCCTTCGCTGGCATGCAACAACCCTTCCAACTCCTGCAATACGGATACGCTTTCCAATTTTTCAAACGGTAATTTTTATACCGATGTGCCAGACCAGATAGCTAATTTTATGGATTATGGAAATACCGCCTGCAGCATAGAATTTACGCAAGGCCAGGCAGACAGGATGGTGGCAGCCATCAACACGCAGCGCAGCGGCCTTTTGCAAGATGAGTGTACGCCGCCATGCCCCGAAAATATTGTTGCTGCTTTTACAAGGGATATCGCTTACTCCATCTCCGGCAATACAATAAATTTTACAAATGCTTCATCCGGAGCAGCCAGTTACCAATGGCTGGTAGATGATGTTGTTATGTCAACCGCTACAAATCTCTCTTATCAATTTAATGCTAACAGCAAAAATAAGGTAACCCTTAAAGCGTTTAATACGCCTGGTTGTTTTGCTGCCTACTCAGATTATATTTTAACTTCCTGCGGCGTAACCGCTGCATTTTATACCAATAAAAAAACAATCGCCTCAAAAATTGGCGTACTTGCAGATAGCATCATTTTTACCAACAATTCCTTTGGAGCCACAAGCTACCAATGGCTTATAAGCAATGATGCGGGCATGGCAGAACATGTAATTGCCACAAGCACAAACCTTACCTATATTTTTCCGGTGCCCGCCAATTATATTGTACGGCTTGTTGCGCTAAACGGCCCTTGCGCAGATACTACAGAAGCTTATAACATAGCTGTATTAGACCCCACAGCAGATGGCTTTATTTTTAATGTTGTTTTATTTTGCTACAAGCCAAATAAAGTAAGGATAACATTTTGCTTGGCAGATTATGGCTTTGCAGAAATTCCCTTAAATACACCCGTAAGCTTTTACGATGCTGATCCAAAATTGCCTGGTGCACACAAGTTGCCATCCACCTATTATTTACCTTATGCCGTGCCGGGCGGATATTGTTATTTATGCTTTTCGCAAATACTGGATGTTGATTATAGAAGCATCACAAAAATATATGCCGTGCTCAATGATAACGGAAATACCGTGCCGGTAACGTTGCCCAACACCACTTTCATGGAATCAAATTATACTAACAACACACAAGCCTCTCAACCTACGCAAACAGATATCAGTGCCATTATTTGCCAATCGCAAAACTATTTTGGACATACCGCCACCGGTACTTTTATTGATACTATACCCAATACTATTAATGGCTGCGATAGCATCCGTACACTGCATTTAACCGTAAAGCCAACCAGCGCTGCAACAATAAATGCAGCTATATGTGCAGGCCAAAATTATGCCGGGCATATTACTACGGGCACCTACGTGGATATATATACTGCCAGTAATGGCTGCGATAGTACGCGTACACTAAACCTTATTGTTAAGCCTGTATTTGCCACCTCCGTTCCAGCCTCCATTTGCCAGGGGCAAAGTTATTTTGGACATACATTATCAGGTACCTATACAGATGTTTATACTGCCATTAATGGCTGTGATAGTACAAGGGTTTTATTGCTTACCGTTAAGCCTGTAGCTAATAGAAATATTGTGGCTGCAATATGTAGTGGTCAAAATTATGCAGGGCATTCAACATCGGGTA
Organism: Ferruginibacter sp.; assembly: GCA_043788035.1. Taxonomy (GTDB): domain Bacteria; phylum Bacteroidota; class Bacteroidia; order Chitinophagales; family Chitinophagaceae; genus Ferruginibacter. The sequence continues at coordinate 2,674 of JAYVUJ010000449.1, forward strand.
CTTATGTTGATACCTACACTGCGGTAAATGGCTGCGACAGTATACGCACATTGCAGCTTACAGTAAAACCTGTATTTAATACCACAACCATTACTGCTGTTTGCCAGGGGCAAAATTATGCAGGGCATACACTGGCAGGCACTTATGTAGATATTTATACGGCAAATAATGGCTGCGATAGTACCCGTACTTTATACCTTAGCGTAAACCCGGATAAATTTACAATAGTAACAACAGCTATTTGCGAA
>JAYVUJ010000450.1:0-3738 GCA_043788035.1 Ferruginibacter sp.
ATGGAAATGGCGCAATTACCTTTGAATGTTTCGCTGGTGCTTTCTCAAAAGTACGCTGGTTAAACGTTGCCAGAAACTGCCCCTGAGCTTGACTACGTAGGAGAGACTCATTATTAAATTACCATCAGCAATGAAAAACAGGCTTTAAAATTAAAGTTCCGGCCAAATGGCGAGGTAAGCGTTGATAAAAAAATAAGGAAATATATGATATGCAAGAAAGCCCTTCAATTTTTTGAAGGGCTTTTTTTGTGGGTGATAGTAATTATTTTAGAATTTACTGCCCATATTTTCTTATAAAATTTACAATTGCAGTTGTTAAGCCAGCTGCTAAAGGCAAAGTTGAATTATTGTACGTTGCTAAATTTTCCCTGCGGCTTAAGGGTGCATTTTTTAATACATGGTTCATGCTATCAACTAATAAAATTGCTGCATCAGGCTTGCATTGTTTTAAAGATTCGGCTTCTGCTGGTACCACCTGGATATCTGTGCCGCCTTGTATTATCAACGTAGGGATAGTAAGTTTTTTAATTTCATCACATGGTATATATTTCATCCATGATTTTATGTAGGGTTGCACAGATGGCCTAAAAATACTTTGCAGGTATTGCGGTACTGTATCCAATGGCTGGTTATTTTTTAAGCGATTAAACAAACTATCAACAACAGGCGCTGCTTTGGGCAATTGCTGGGCAAACTGCCCGGTAATAATCTCGGCTATGCCTTTTGCAGGGCCAGCCAAAGAAATATACCCCTGCGCAGTAGTTTGTTGCGCAGCAAGCATGCCAATTAAGGAACCTTCACTATGCCCGGCTATAAAAATACTTTTTATCCGTTTATCCTTTTTGAGCAGCCCTATCCATTGGACTGCATCAGCTACATAATCTTCAAAGCTTAGGCTAGCTTCGCTTTTAGCTGCTGCCATACTTTTTGCAATACCTCTCTTATCATACAATAGCACACCTATATGCTCATTACCCAACGCATCCGCTATCATTTTATAACTGTTAGCCTTGACCCCCAAAGGGTTATTGCCGTAGCGGTCTGTTGGTCCTGAGCCGGCAATTATTATTAAGACTGAAAAAGTAGGTTTACCCGCAGGCACAAATAACGACCCTTTTATAATGCCGGTAGCGGTAATTAAATTAATGCTATCTTCTTTTGGCTGGCAAAAGACAATTGTTTGTATGAATAGTAAAAGGAAGGACAAACATATTTTCATATAAATATTTAAGGGTTATTTGCTTTGAAGGTAGCAATAATAATAAATGCAGTACACGAAAAATACCAAAAAAGATTACGGTTATAAAATAGAGCGCCAGGCTAAAGGCTTTAAGCCTTGATGTATTGTAACCACAATCCTTTTATCTTAACAGAAATACAATAGTAGGGTTGATAAAAAAAACTATTTTTGTAGCCATCCTTTCGATTAACTAAAGGATTTTGATTAAAAAAAAGCAGTACAATAAATATTTCAATATGACACAAGGACCAGTTAGTAATTTTATAGAGCACCACTACCGCCATTTTAATGCAGCGGCATTAATGGATGCGGCAAAAGGCTATGTAACACATTTGGAAGATGGTGGCAAAATGATGATTACCCTTGCAGGCGCCATGAGTACGGCAGAATTAGGGCTAAGCCTGGCAGAAATGATACGCCAGGATAAAGTAAGCATCATTAGCTGTACAGGCGCTAACCTGGAAGAAGACATCATGAATTTGGTTGCCCACAGCCATTATAAAAGAGTGCCGAATTACCGCGATTTAAGCCCCCAACAGGAATGGGATTTATTAGAAAACCATTACAACCGTGTAACAGATACCTGCATACCCGAAGAAGAAGCATTTAGGAGGCTGCAGCAGCATATACACAAAATTTGGAAAGATGCTGATGATAAGGGCGAACGTTATTTTCCACATGAGTACATGTACAAGATGCTATTGAGCGGTGTGCTGGAACAGTATTATGAAATTGATCCGAAAAATAGCTGGATGCTGGCGGCGGCGCAAAAAAACATTCCTATTGTTGTGCCGGGATGGGAAGATAGCACGATGGGAAATATTTTTGCATCGTACATTATCAAGAATGAATTAAAAGCTACTACCATAAAAAGTGGTATTGAATATATGGTGTGGCTGGCAGATTGGTACCGGCATAACTCTGGCGGCAAGGGTGTAGGCTTTTTTCAGATTGGTGGCGGTATTGCCGGCGATTTTCCTATTTGTGTGGTGCCTATGATGTACCAGGATTTGGAGTGGCATGATGTTCCTTTCTGGAGTTATTTTTGCCAGGTGAGCGACTCCACCACTTCTTATGGTTCTTATTCAGGGGCTGTGCCTAACGAAAAAATTACCTGGGGCAAGCTGGACATAAAGACACCAAAGTTTATTGTGGAGAGTGATGCTACAATTGTTTGTCCGTTGATATTTGCATGGATACTGGGTTGGTAAAAATCGACACCTGCTACTAAAAGTAAAAGGCACCTATATTTAGGTGCCTTTTACTTTTAGTATTGTAACCAGTTATTATTTTGCTGTTTCCGGCAATGGGATATCCCTTTTTAGCATTTCATCTCTATTAGCAATTTCCCAGGCGGTGTAAAATATCATACGTACCCTTTTTTCGTAGAGATCAAAGTTTATTTTATCTACTGTATCGGTTGGTTTATGGTAATCTGCTTTTAACATGCCATCGTAAAAAAACAATACGGGTACGCCTTTGCGGGCGAAATTGTAATGGTCGCTGCGGTAATAAATACGCTCTTCATCGTTAGAGTCGTCAAATTTATAATCGAGCGTTAGCTGCGTATTTTTGTTGTTGGCTGCTTCATTTATAACTGGCAGATCGCTGCTTAGCTTATCATGCCCAATTACGTACACATAATTTAAGGTATCGCCTAGTTTGCGTTCTGTATCTACCCTGCCCACCATGTCGGTATTTAAATCGGCACTAGTTTTATCTAACGGAAATATAGGATGGTCGCTGTAATATTCGCTGCCCCACAAGCCTTTTTCTTCGCCGCTTACGGTCATAAATATTACCGTCCTTCTTGGCCCGTGACCTTCGGCTTTTGCTTTGGCGAAAGCTTCTGCCATTGCAATTACGCTACAGGTACCGCTTCCATCATCATCGGCGCCGTAATAAATTTTACCTCCATGGTTGCCTAAATGGTCGTAATGGCCGGTTAAAAAAACGTACTCGTCTTTTTTATCTGTGCCTTCTACAATGCCTACAATGTTGCTGGCATTTACCGTAGTCCGGAATTTGGTATATTTAAATTGCACTTTTACTTTCTTTTCAATGGCCCAGGATGCTTTGATTGGCATGCTTGCTTTGGCTTGTTGTAACAACGTATCAAAGGTATTGCCCAGCATATTTTTTGCAAATGCATGAGCTACTATTGCATAGTTTACTGACTTGCCTACACCTTCGTGAGGAAAATAAAGGTTAGTTTTTTTGCTATTATCTACTGCATTTTGGTTAAAGCTTTGTTGCATTGGGTTAATTACAAATGCGCCGGCTGCGCCTTTAGATTGAGCAAGCGCCAGCTTTTCGCTTAGGCCAGGGTAGCTCCATTTGCTGGAACGTTTTGTGCCGGAAATAAGATAATTGCCTTGTAGCTTTGGTTCGCCTAAAAAGAAAACTACTATCTTATTTTTTACATCGATGCTTGTATAATCGCTGTAAGCTTTATCGTCGATACCATAGCCGACAAAAATTATTTTGTCTGATTTGTT
>JAYVUJ010000451.1:0-4106 GCA_043788035.1 Ferruginibacter sp.
AGGGAATTTATAAAAGGCAAAACGCTGGTGCTTACAACTACCAATGGCACCAAGCTTTTGCACATGGCGCTGGATAAAGGCGCTAAAAAAATAATCACGGGTTCCTTCCCCAACTTAACCGCGGTATGCAACTATTTAATTGAACAAAAACTGCCGGTAATTTTAGGCTGCGCTGCCTGGAATGATAAAGTAAATATTGAAGATACTTTGTTTGCCGGAGCCGTCATCAACCGTATAAAAGAGCATTTTACTATTAATTGCGATGCATCTCAATTAGCGGAAACGATGTTCATGAATGCAAAAGAAAGCCCTTACGAATTTTTAAAGGCCAAAAATGCATCGCACTATCATCGCCTCAGCGGCTTTGGATTGGAAAAAGATATCCGTTATTGCCTTACAGAAGATGTGGCAAATGTATTATGCGTGTACGAAGGCGGCAAATTAATAATAGGCCAGCCCCATGACTGATTTACGGGTAATTATACATCTATCCAGGCTTTTATGCATAAACTTTTGAATAGAAGATTGAGCTTTCTGTATTTTTCTTTACTTTTGCAAATTGCTTTTTTCGCACATATATATGTTTAAGCCAGCTATTAATAATTTAGGTTAAACAACTATATCCGAAATACAAAAAGGCAAGCTAAAACTTAGTATGGCCCTATCACATCTCATTAAATACGTTTACAATACCGCATCCGACGAGGTTATCCGCAGGGGAAAAAAAATACATGCTATTGGGTATGTAGAAATGGTGGAACACGATGAACTGTTGAACAGTGTTGCTTTTAGGGTAAAAGATGATACTTACAGCACGTTTTATAAAGTGTCTGTCCAAAAATACAACGAGCCGCAAGCAATGTCATTACGCTGCGGCTGCCCCTACAATTTGGGGGATATTTGCCGCCATGAAGTAGCCGCACTTTTTAAATTGCAGGAACTGATAGACAAAAATTTATTAGGCTCCGAAAGCCTTCAATACAACCAGCGGCATACGGTAGCAAAAATGAAGAACATTGAGCTAAAAGTAATCCGTGTATTGTCCTCAACAGAAATTTACGATGCCGCAGAAGAGTTCCTGTTAAAAAGTAAAGCCAAAATAATAGTAGCCGCTAACGAAAGGGTAGAAGCAGAATTAGTTTATGAAGAACAAAAATTTCCGCTGGTAATACAAAAAAACGACGAGCGTAATTTTGATACTTCCTGCAAGTGCGATGAAATAAACCATCCGCTTTGTGTACATAAAACCATTTTATTTTTACAGTTAATGCAGGCTTATGGCACTTATTATTTTGATAGCATCCGCAACTGGGATAAAGAGAAAAACAAATTGCTGCAGATATACGGCTACAGCCTTACCGATGATTTAGAGGGAAAGTTTGAATTTATTTATAAAGAAGGAAAGCCCTTTTTAAAAGTATTGGATACTACCATAAAAAGAGTAGTTGCAACCGCCCCGGTAGAAAGGCCATCGTACATGCAGGATATACCCCGCCTTCACCAGCAGGAAGTGGAAACTGCCGAAGCAATCCCCGTAAAAAAGCTTGGGCTAATTTTTAATTTTAACGCTACAGCATACCCCTATTTTGTGGTTGATGCCATACAGGGCGATGCTGATGAAACGAATAAAAAACTGTTAGGCAAAATAGAAAAACTAGACCTTACTAAATATGTAAACACCGAGTTGTTTAGTGAAGATGATAAAGTTTTATTACAGCAAATAAGGAAACTGCAAGCCAGCGAAGTAAACAAATACCTCAACCGTAACTCGCCTTTTAGCGGCATTTGGGAAAACATTATACAAACGGATGGCGATGAATTTCCGGAAGAAACTAAATTGCTTATTACAGAATACCTGCAGCCGAAGCTTAAAAAATTATTTGATGAACAAAGCGCCAACCCCTTTATTTATTACCTGCCGGAAAAGAAAGTTTTTAGGACAGATAATTTGGTAGAAGTAGCATTAAGCGATACTTACCTTACGCCTCAGTTTAAAATAGTTGCCAAGGATGACCATTTTGAACTACAGTGCCGCTTTAACATAAATGGTGCTGCACAGCCAGTAACAGATAATGAATGCAGCAACAGCATCGTGTTTTTGTACAACCATATTTTTTACCTGTGGCAAAAAGCAGAAGATGTTATACAGGCAGAAAAGTTTATAAAAGATGGCAACATCAAGCTTAGCAAAGAAAACTGGGCGGTGCAGATGCAGAAAGTAATTATGCCGCTAACGAAAGATTACAAAGTAGAATTTGATAAGTCGCTTGTAAAAGAAATTAAAAGCGGCGAGCCGGAAGTAAAGCTGATGCTGCAGGAAAAGGGCGACTACCTTGTGTTTCAGCCAATATTTACTTATAAGGGCTTTGAGACAAAAGCAAACGATAAGGAAACCATTACCATACCCGATGGCGATAAGATATTGATTGTGCACCGCAACAAAGAGGCAGAGCAGCGCTTTGCAGATACGTTATCATCTTTGCATAGCCAGTTTATACAGCCGCAGGATGGCAATAGCCTGATACTAAAAGGCAGCGATGTATTGCGCAACAACTGGTTCTTTTTATTTGTAGATGCCATGAAGGAACTGAAAGTGCCGGTGTTTGGTTTTGAAGCACTTAGAAATTTCAGGTTCAATACTGCAAGGCCATCCACACACATACACGTAAGCAGCGGGCTCGATTGGTTTGATGCTAAAGTAGAAATTGATTTTGAAGGCCAGCGTGTTGGCATCAACGATATTAAAAAAGCATTGGCGGCCAAGCAATCCTTCGTTCAGCTGGGCGATGGCACATTGGGTATTTTGCCAGATGAATGGCTTAAAAGATACTCTTTGTTATTTAAGGTAGGCGATGGTAAAAATGACAAGCTGCGGTTGTCAAAATACCACATGAGTGTTATTGATGAGCTATACGAAAATAGGGATGCCACCGAATTAAGCTTTAACCTGGATGAAAAATTTGCACGCCTGAGGGAGTTTAAGCAAATACCTGAAATACCCGTGCCCACAGGCTTGCAAGCCGTTTTAAGGCCTTACCAAACTGCAGGCTACCAATGGCTTAATTACCTCAACGAGGTTGGCTGGGGAGGCATTTTAGCAGATGACATGGGCCTTGGTAAAACAGTACAGGCACTTACCATGCTGCAACATTACAAAGTTCAGGAAGGCGGTTTAAAAGCAATAGTGGTTTGTCCAACAACGCTTATTTATAACTGGGAAAATGAAATAAAGAAATTTACGCCCGCCCTAACCTGGCGCATTCACCATGGCAGCATGCGCACCAGGGATATTGTTGAACTGCAAAAGGCAAACGTCATAATTACCACTTACGGCACTTTGCGCAGCGATATACAGACACTGTTAAAAATTATGTACGATTATGTGGTGCTGGATGAAAGCCAGGCCATTAAAAACCCTGCTTCAAAAGTTACCAAAGCGGCTTGCTTGCTATTGGCTAAAAATCGCTTGTGCATGAGCGGTACGCCGTTACAAAATAATACGTTTGACATTTTTGCACAGATGAATTTCCTTAACCCTGGCTTGCTGGGCAGCATGGATTTTTTCCGCAACGAATTTGCCACCCCTATTGATAAGTTTGGCGAGCAGGAGCAGAAAGACCATTTGCGTAAATTATTGTACCCTTTTATTTTGCGCCGCACCAAAGAGCAGGTGGCAAAAGATTTGCCGGAAAAAACCGAAACTATCCTCTTCTGCGAAATGGAAAAAGAACAGCGTAAAATTTATGACAGTTACAGAAATAGTTATAGGGATAAAATTATGGGTGTAATTGACCAGCAAGGCATCGATAAATCTCAATTAACCATTTTACAGGGGTTGATGAAGCTTAGGCAGATATGTGATAGTCCGGCCATTTTAAACGAAGAAGAAAAATACCCTAACCATTCCATTAAGCTAGATGAATTAACGAGAGAAATATTTGAAAATATCGGCGAACACAAGGCTTTGGTATTTTCTCAATTTTTGGGTATGCTTGGCTTGATAAGAGAAAAGTTAAAAGAGCAAGGCATCCCCTACGAATATTTCGATGGCAGCACCAGCATTACCGACAGGCAAAAAGCTATTGATAATTTTCAAAATAACGATA
>JAYVUJ010000452.1:0-4303 GCA_043788035.1 Ferruginibacter sp.
TGTATGATGCCTCAAAAACATTAGTTAAAGTGTACGACCCAGAAGATAAAATGAATGTAACGATTGATACCATATTAAATAAAGGCGATTATTATTTGGTAGTACAAGGAGCAGGCAACAACAATGCAAGCGGTTATGGCAGCCTGGGTTCGTACAGCATTACAGGAGGGGCACAAAAAATATTGCCCATCCACCAGGTAAAGCTTACTGGCAGCCTTAATAAAAATAAACACCAGCTTAACTGGAGCATCATCAGCGATGAACCAATACAATCAATAGCGGTAGAATCATCTGCCAACGATATTGATTTTTACACCCTAACAACAACCAGTGGAAGTACTAGCAGCTTTGTATATACGCCGCTAAAAGGCAATCTAATTTATTATAGGCTTAAAGTAATTTCTACCATAAACCAGGTAGTGTATTCAAATACCATCGCTTTAAAAGTTGATGCAAAAACAGCTGAAAGCTTTTCGGTACCTACAGTTGTACGTAATGTGGCTACAATTACTGCAGCAGTTGATTACGCATACCAGCTAAGCGATATTAATGGCAATACCATAACAAAAGGCAAGGGCAAACAAGGTTATAACCAAATAGACATGAATAACCAGCCAGCAGGCATGTACATTTTGCAACTGCTAAGCAATAACCAAAAACAAACAGAAAGAATTATAAAACAGTAAGGTAGATTCATGTGTAAGTCGGGGGGGCTAGTGTAAGGAGCTGGCTCCCCTTTTTTTATTTAACGATGCGATTTTTTTCGTGCTCATTTACAATTTTATTGCGCAACCTCCCAAAGAACCAAAGTAATACAATAGTTAAAATTAAGTACTTCACGCTCAACACAAGCTGGTAACGGCATTAAATAAAAAGTGCAAGAAAAATTAAACGTTGCGTGTTAAGAAATCATCCTCCAGCTGGCGGATTGAGCCCGGACTAGTTAACAAATAATTTAGCGCCTTGCGTCCGCCAGCTGGCGGAGGATTTTAGGGCAACGTTTAATTTTTCAGCCCTTTTATTTTGAGTTCCGTCCGAACGGGTTCATCCGGGCAGGCTTGATTTTTTATTACTTTTCTTTATCAAGAAAAAAGTAAGCAGCAACCAATTAAAACGAATAACAACGGTGCTTTAAGCTTAAGGCACCTAATTCTATACAAAGTAATTTAGTAGATAATTTAGTAAAAGGCATCGAATTTTGGGGCTTATAATTTCCCCGAAAATTGTTTGTATAACTTACTCCTTAACTTTAAATGTATTCCTTCCCTGCTCTGCTGCCTTGAGCCTTTGAGTACCTGTATTTGTGCAGGCATAACTATTAATTAACCGTTACACAATTCCATAACAGTAAATAATACACTTATTTATCAGTAACTTTAAAAAACTTTTTTATATGTTATGGAGAAAATTCAATGGCGATCCCATTCAGCTACCCATTAAACAAGCGGTGGAAGATACTATCAAAAGAGAAACACTGGCAGGCAACCATCTTAAAGTTTGCATTGGTACAGACAGCCAGGTTAAAGGCAAAGACACAGAATTTGCTACCGTGATAGTTTTTTTGCGGGAAGGCCATGGAGGCTTTATGTTCATCCACAATGAAAAGACTTTGGTAAAATACAGCATTAAAGAACGCATGCTGGTGGAGGTTGCCAAAAGCATTGAAATTGCGTATGAACTGTGCGACCTATTTACCACATACGATGTGGATATGGAAGTGCATGCCGACATTAACACCAACCCGCAATTTAAAAGCAACGAAGCTTTAAGGGAAGCCATGGGCTACATTTTGGGCATGGGCTTTGCCTTTAAAGCCAAGCCAGAAGCCTTTGCCAGCAGTAGTTGTGCCAATAAAGCAGTTAATTAATTTTACTGTCTTTTCATTATGCTCATCCGTAAGTAAAATACACGGATTGTAAAGCTGACTCCCTAATAGCTTTTGTTTTACTTACCCATGTTATTATTTATTGCATAAAGAATTGTATTGATTGCAGGTTAAAGCCGCCTTTTACAAACAGCACTTTTAATGATTGTTTGCCAGTTAAAAGGGAAACGTTTTTTATTGTTATTGTTTGCCATTTATCCCAACCGCCAGTTGCGGGCACCGTAATATTTTTAGCCAATATTTTTGTATTCCCGCTTAAAGAAATATTGCCGTTGGCTGATGTTGCGGCAACCGATAACTGTAGTGTGTACACGCCTTTTTTAGCCACATCAATAGTAAACTGTAGCCACTCGCCATCTTCAATATCGCTTACATGATAGCTATCATATAGGTTGGTGGTTTCGCGTATGTCCACGCCATCATTCCTATAAACGCCACCCCGGTTTCCCACGCCTGGCTTGCCGCTGGTGCGGTAATTAGCGGTATCGGTATCATAATATGCAATGCCATTGCTGCCCAAATCATATTCTACCGCATTTAAAATACTGCCATCTTTTATGAGGTGCATTTTATAAGGTATCGCAGCAGCATCAAATGGCTGGCGCATCATAGCGTCTATCACATCTTTATGGTAGGTGTTGCTTTGTAGTTTTGCATAGGTGGCAAGCTCCAGCAAACCGCTATACACATTGCTTTGCTTAGGCTTATCGCCTTTACCGTTTAAGTAATTTGCTACAGCATCGTAATTTAAATTGCTCTTTATTTCCAGTGGGTTATTTACTCCCATTTTTTTTAATGGCCACCATGCCCAGCCTATATTATTGCTCTCCAATAAACGGATGGCCTCTGTAAACCAAACATTACTGTTTTCGCCTGTTTCGCCCAGCCATACTGGTACATTGTATTTATTGCGGGTATCTAAAATATGCTGGATAGATGCTACATCGTTGTAGTTCCAATATTTATGAAAGCTAAGCACCATATTGTTATCCCATACTGGCAGCATGCCATTGTAGTTATTTCCCCATCCGTTGCCTTCAATAATTATAAGGTGTTTTTTATCTACCTCGCGGATGGCCAGTGTTATTTCCATCGACAGTTTTTTTAGCGGTGCATTTACTTTTTCACCTCTGCCGTTTTTATCTTTTACTGGATCGGTAAAGCCAAAGTTGGGTTCGTTTAAAATATCGTAGCCGGCTATTGTTGGTTCGTTGGCGTAACGGGTTGCCAGCTGTTTCCATAAGGCGATTGTTTTTTGCTGGTTGGCAGCGCTTGCCCATAGCGAAGGCTTGCTGGTATCGGCATCGGAAATATTTAAATCGTTGCCTTGCCCTCCTGGCGCAGCGTGCAGGTCGAGCACCAGGTACATATGGTTTGCTTTGCACCATTTTATTAAACTGTCCGTAAGGGCAAAGCCCTTTGTAAGCCAGGTATTTTGCCCCGCTACAGGTTCGTTTTCAACAGGCAGCGTGTATAAATTATAATGCATTGGCAACCGCACAGAATTAAAGCCCCAGGCATGCATAGAATCAATATCAATTTTTTGAATAAAATTGGCGAGCCAGGCATCATAAAATTCCTGCGTTTCTTTTTCGCCCATCAATGCGGTAATGCGCTCCCTTATTTTATGCTGCTGCCCTTGTTTTTCAATGTGCAGCATATAGCCTTCCTGCAGCATCCAGCCACCAAGGCCCATACCTTTTAATAAAACATTTTCTCCTTTTTCGTTTACAATTTGTTTGCCATTTACTTTTAAAAATCCTTGTGCATTACTGCGCAGCGAATACTGAAACGAGAATATTATAAGTAGCAAAACAGCAAGCACCTTATCTGCCGAAGGCGACACTTTTATTACAGGTTGTTTGGTTATTACTGACATGGCGGGAATGATATTTAATATAAAGTAACTGAAATATTTTTTAATAATAGAAAGCGATAGCCGATGAATTACCACTCGTACGTACTGATAGCGCCAGCGCTTAAAGCCGCATTTACAATAAGCCCGTTATAGCTGATATTGAATGCCTGCGAGGTGTTGCTGTTGTTTAGCACTATCAATACTTTTTTACCTTGTGGTGTTTTAAAGGCAACGTTGCTCAATGCATCCAGTTCATTAGAAGAAATACGGACTGAGCCTGGGCGTATAAATTTAGCGGCGTGCGCTATAACATAATAGGCAGCGTTACGGGTAAATTTATTGCTATCGATTGTTACTGCGCCCTGGCAGGCATCGCAGCCGCCCCTGTCTGTAAATGGTTTGTTTTGTGGGTCTGCGGCAAGGTTCCATAACAGTACAATTCGGCACCAGTTTCGGGTAGCACCAATTAATAAATGCTTTACAGGCCAGCTAATATCAATTTGTTTTGAGCCCGGTTTTTCTACCACCATCTGCTCTGTAAAATAAAGGTTTTTGTTTGG
>JAYVUJ010000453.1:0-2672 GCA_043788035.1 Ferruginibacter sp.
TATAGCAATGGCTAAAAGCCATCCGGTGCTGGATGTACGCAGCCCCGGTGAATACTTGCATGCACATATACCCGGCGCACACAGCCTGCCCTTATTTACTGACGATGAAAGGAAAGTAGTAGGTACCGCCTACAAACAACAAAGCAGAAAAATAGCCATCAAAATTGGGCTGGATTATTTTGGTGTAAAAATGCGCAGGATGGTTGAGGAAGTAGAAAGTTTAGTAAGTAGTTTTAAAGCGATAACAGTTAGCCAAAACCAAGAATGTATTTTGGTTCATTGCTGGCGGGGTGGAATGCGTAGTGCAGGAGTAGCCTGGTTATTAGATCTTTACGGTTTTAAAGTACGCACATTATCCGGCGGTTATAAAGCCTACCGCCAATGGGCAAGAATGCAATTTGATAAACCGTATAATTTAACAGTTCTAGGCGGATATACCGGTTCAGGAAAGACAAAAGTATTGCATGAATTGCAAGGCAAAGGCCAACTGGTTATTGACCTGGAACGACTAGCTAATCATAAGGGTTCGGCATTTGGTTCGTTGGGAGAAAAGCCGCAACCAACCCAGGAAATGTTTGAGAATTTACTGGCAGAAAACCTGTTTGGATTACAAGTATTACCTCTTGTATCGAGGTTGAAAGATATTTTTATTGAAGATGAAAGCCAACGCATTGGGGTATTAAATATTCCTGGCGGCTTTTATAACCAGATGCGTAAAAGCCCCGTATTATTTTTGGAAATTCCTTTTGAAGAAAGGCTTGAATATCTAATAACTGAATATGGCAAATTTGATAAAGCTGAAATGGTAAACGCCATTATACGTATTCAAAAAAGATTGGGTGGCCTGGAAACAAAACTGGCAATTAATTTCCTGCTGGAAAATGATCACAGGGAATGTTTTCGTATTTTGCTAACCTACTATGATAAATACTATGAAAAGGGTTTACACAACAGGGAAAACTTACCAGCATTATTAAACAAAATTGTTTGTAAAAACGGCAACATAAAAAGCAATGCTCAAAAACTGATTGATGAAAAGGCAACTACTTAATAAATTATTTTTACTGATATTGTTTTTTCCTGTACAATTATTTGCACAGGATATTACCGGGCTTTGGAAAGGTGAATTGTATGTCGATTCTACAAAAAAATATTTGCCTTTCGAAATTTCTATCAGTGAAGTAAAAGGCAAACTGGTAGGCTATTCTCATATTACTTTTGAAGAGAACGGCAAACTGGAAACCGGCATAAGGGATATCACCATTAAACGTAAAGCTGAAGAAGTAACTATTGAAGATGTAAGCCTGATCGATAATTCGTTTAGTTTTGTTCCTCCTAAAAGTATTAAAAAAACAATGGTGCTTACTTTAACAACCGATGATACCATTATGGTATTAAAAGGCGTATGGAGCACTAATCGTACACGAAGGTTTTTACCTGCTACAGGCTTAGCTACACTACAGCGTAAAAGTGATTTTAAGGCTACGGTATTGTATCAAAGACTGGCAGAATTAAAATTAGCAGATCAGTTAGTATTCACCGAGCCTGTGAAAAAACCAGCATCCGAAATTGCAGCAGTACAGTTACCTAAAATAGCAAACACCGCAAACCCAGAATTATTAAATAACCCAGATGCAGCCAAAAAGCTTACACCTGTAAAGGCAACAAAATTAACGTCGCCACCAGCGCAGGTAACTGCGGCTGTTACTAAACTAGTTGAAACAAAAGTACCAGAACCCGTAATTGTAAAACCTGCACCAACAACTCAACAGGTTGCAGTAATTGCTAAGCCAGTTGAGATAAAAAAGCCTATACCACCACCTGTAATTGCGAAGCCAGCACCACCATCAGTTGCGGTAATTGCTAAGCCCGTTGAGATAAAAAAGCCTGTAACAATCCCTATAATTGCAAAGCCTTCACCACCAGTTGCAGTAGTTGCTAAACTAGTAGAGGGAAAGAAACCAGCACCACCACCGATTGTAATTGTGATGCCAAAAGAGATACCGGTAGCAGTGGTGGAGAAAAAACCTAATCCCATAATGCCTGCAGTTGCAACAGGTGCTGCCGATGTAAATAAAAGAGCGATCGCTACAACACAAGCTGTTTTTTACCAGACAGATAGCCTGGTTCTTTCATTATTTGATAATGGTTATGTAGATGGCGATACGGTAAGTGTTGTAATGAACGGGGAAATTATTTTTTCAAAACAAGGATTATCCACCAAGGCTGTTAGTAAAACAATTCATATTACCAAAGAAACGCCGGATACAATTAAACTGGTAATGTATGCTGAGAATTTGGGCAGTATACCACCCAATACCGGGTTATTAGTTGTGCATGATGGTGAAGCGGTATATGATGTTCGCTTTAGTGCAGACCTTAAATCGAATGCAGCCATTAATTTAACAAGAAAAAAGAAGGAATTAAAATAATACCGACGATGATAAAAATGGAAGCGTTAGACTATAATTCGGGAAAGATGTATAAACTTACCCAATACTCACATGGAGCCGGTTGTGGTTGTAAAATTGCTCCCAAAATATTGGACGAAATTTTATCAAGCAATTTTGCTACACCTGATAATGCTAACCTGATAGTAGGCAATCATAGAAAAGATGATGCAGCAGTATATGACCTGAGAAATGGCACCGCACTAATTTCCACTACAGATT
>JAYVUJ010000454.1:0-9529 GCA_043788035.1 Ferruginibacter sp.
ATCAAACTCCACTACAATGGCAGAATAATCTTGCTGTGATGTGCTGGTGAATTTTTTTATCTTGGCACCAGTGATACCTTTAATTTGTTTTTCAATCGGCCTTGTAACAAGGTTCTCAATATCTTTCGGCGAGTTGCCGGTATATATTGTCTGCACATAGATGGTCGGTATCACAATATCCGGAAACTGCTCCTTAGGCAGCGTGGCGAACTGATAAATACCCAGCAGAGAGAAGATCAGCATTACCAGGTAAATGGAGGTTTTGTTGGTAATGCTCCAGGAGGTTGGCTTAAACTCTTTAAACTTTTCTTTTATGTTTTCTATTGCGCTCATACAAAATTTTTACCCCCATCCCCAAAAAGAGGCGAGGAAATTACCCCAATATCAAAACGGATATTAGGAAGATTATTATGGTTGCCCCTTTTCCCTGTATGGGATTGAGAAATACTATTTAATAGTAGTCTTCAATCCGCTGTCAAAGTCACCCCTTAAGGGAACAGGGGGTGCGGTTATTTCAGTGTCAGTAGCTGCCCTTCGTATAAACTTCCAAAGCCTTCTGTTACCAGCACGTCGCCAGCTTTTAAGCCTGTTTTTATTTCAATTTGGTCGCTACTTATAGAGCCAATATTTACTACACGTTTATGTGCTATCATTTTTCCATTCTCAATGGTGGCTATCATTACAAATTTCGATTTTTCATCATTTTGTAAAGTGTTTAGCGGTATAACCATTGTGTTGGCTGCACCATAATCTTTTACTTTTATCAGGGCTATTTGGTTCGGCTTAAGGGCAGGGTCTTTAGGTAGTTTTGCTTCTACTACAAAACCTCTGTTAATCACATCTATCGAAGCCCCAACGAAGCTGATGGATAAATTAAAAGTCTTGTTAATGTCGGGCATCTGTACTACTACAGGACTTCCTTTACTTACGCTGCCTAAATAATTTTCAGGTATGTTGCTAACTACTTTTAGCAAACTGTTGTTTACTATTTTTATAACACCACTGCCTGGCGAACCAAACAACTCGCCCACTTTTACAGTCATTAAATCTGCAATGCCACTTACATCGCTGTATACTAAGGAAGTATTAGATTGTTCCTGCACTGATTTTACGTTTTCCTTGCTGGCACTTAACTGGTTTTCTAAAGTGGCTACATTATTTTTTGCAGTTATCAATTGTACTTCGGTACCAATGCCCTGGTCCCATAAGTTTTTTTGGCGCTGGTAAATATCTTTTGCAAAAGCTAATTGTGTTTTGATGCTTTCCAGGCCTTGCCTGGTAGCAATTACATTTTGTTTTATTATAGCATCATCTAGCTTTAATAAAAGCTGGCCTTTCTTTACAACGTCGCCTTGTTTTACATAGATGGCTTTTACCTGGCCTGGTCCGCCCCGTGGGGTGATGTAGCTTATATTTTCAGCATCTACACGTCCCTGTAATTCTATGTAATGGTTAAAATTGGTATCTGCCAAAGTTTGTACTGCAACCAGTTTTGCTTTTTGTTGTGCGCCTGCGCTGGTATCCAGCTTAGCTATTTCTGCTTCAAGGCTGGCGATACTGCCATCCACTTTATCTTTTTCGCCTTTAAATTTTTCAAGGGCAGCTTTTTTATCATTTAAAGCTGCATTGCCTTGTTTTTTACTATCGCCGCAAGATGATAAGAATACCAGGGCCGTGGCACTTATTAACAGGTACTTTTTCATTGTTGTATGGTTGATTATTTTATACACGTTGTTAGTTTATTAGTTATGATGTTATAGTTTGCCTACGGCTTTTAAAAGGTCTATCCTTGCAATAACAGCATCGTACAGCGAGCTAATGTAATTTGTCTGGGCAGTTTTTAAATCAACATCGGCGGTGTTTATTTCTGTAGTGCTGCCGGTGCCTGCTTCGTATTTCTTTTTGGTTTGATTATATACATTTTCTGCTAACGCCATGTTTTGTTTTTGATAATCCATGGTTGCAGTAGCGGTAGCAAAATTATTTTTGGCTACTATCACATCGTTATCAATACTAAGTTTTAAGCCCTCTAATTGGTTTTGCGATTGTTGTACAGAAAGCCTTGCACCCTCAATTTTTGCTCTAGTGCTAAAGCCTTTAAAGATGGGTACCGATAAGCTAAGCCCGATGTAAGACGTGGTAAACCAATCTGTTTCTCTCTTAAAAAAATCAAATTTTGTAAGCTGTGCCTGCTTACTATAGTTAGCATTAAAATTTAAGACTGGTATGCGGCTAAGCTTAAATCTTTTTACATTGTACTCGTTCAATCTATTGCTTAGTTCAAGTGCCTGGTATTCTTTACGGTCACTATACTTGTAGTCTTCTGTAGTTAATATTTTTTCTTTTATTTGTTCATCGCTAATAGCGTCTATTAATTTAAGGCTATCCTTCATAGGCATGCCCATCAGTACTTTTAAGCCCGTATAGCCAATGGCTGTGCTATTCAATGCCTTTAACTTTTCGGTCTGCAAGTTGGCTATCTGCACAGTTACTTTATCTACATCTAATTTTTCTGCAAAGCCATTTTTATAAATTTCCCTGGTATCATGTTCTAGTTTTTGTAGCCTGGTAATATTAGCATCCAGTAAATCTATTAGCGTTTTGCTAAGTACTAGTTGGTAGTATATTTTATAGATGTTTGCCTTAATGTTTTCCTGTGTTACTTCAGCTGCTCTTTGTCTATAGGCGATGCTTGTCTTGCGTGCCTGAAGGCCAACAAATACCTGCCCGTCGAATAGCACTTGGCTTAAAGTAACGCCACCGTTAGCGGTATATTTGGTGCCAAACTTTAAAGGGATAAACGTACCTGCCGGGCCACCGAATACTTCAGCAGGCAGTAGCGACGTGGGTATGTTAAGGTAATTGGTAAAGCTACCGTTGGCACTTATCTGTGGAAATGCTGTTGATGTAATATCCCTGTTAGTCTGCTCCTGTATCAGCACATCCAGCAAAGCATTCTTTACCTGGTAAGCATTTTTTAACCCGTATTCCACCGCTTGCTTTGCCGTAAACTGGTTAGTAGTTTGTGCCATAGCAGTAGTGCCCGGTAAAAAAAGGGCAAGTGCCATCACTAATTTAATTGTCTTCATATTATTTCTTTGCATCTTTACTTTTTATTAATCGCTCTTGCTGGTATTTCAATACCATTTTATATCCTTTTATATTAACCAGCCCAAATAGAAAATGAGTAATTATTTCTTCTTCTATCTCTGCCATGCTATTTTTTAATTTAGAATTAAAATCAAGGTTAAAAGACATCATCATTGTCTCAACCCTAAACCTTGATAATATCGCTACATTTAATTCTTCTCTGTACAGCCCTTCGCTTATGCCTCTTTCAATATTATCATGCGTTAAATTATACAAGTACTCATTTTTATAAGCATGAAATTTTATAAATGCTTTAGGATGGTATTTTTGCATGTCGAATATTAACGAAGGGTTCATGCTGCTAAACATTTCCATCATCATGTCCATCGCCATAAAAATTTCGTGGATGGCATTTTTAGAATTGCTCTTGTCGTATTCGCAAATGCCTTGGTTTTTTTCAAATTCACTTTCAATTACTGCCTCCACAAGCTCATCTTTATCAGCATAATATTGATAAATGGTCTTTTTACTAATACCCATATTATTGGCAATATCATCCATGCTTACGCTGCGAAAGCCATACTGCATAAAAAGGCTGTGTGCTTTTTCCCTTACCCTGGTGCCGGTACCTATATCTGTCATATTAAATGTAAAACTATGGAAACTATTTGTGTAACCAAAGTTTCCATCTATTTATTTTGCCATTTACAATAAAATCGACGTTTTACGCAATCTTTCAATAAAGTATCTTTGCGTACTTAAACACTGTTTTATGCAACAACCGTTCACGTACAAAAGGCTGCTACAATATTTTTTGCAAGGCTTGCTTATACTTGCTCCTATCGCTATCACCTTTTGGGCAATAGCTGCTGCCTTTGGTTTTATAGATGGTATTTTGCCCAACGTGCTCCATGGCATTTTCCCAGGTTCAATGGAAGATGGGCAAGGCAATATTAAACGCATACCGGGCGTAGGTTTTATACTGGTAATTTCACTGGTATTGCTTGTAGGCTATATATCATCTTCTTTTATTTTTACAAAAATTGTAGACGTGTTCGATAAAGTGCTGCAGAAAACGCCCGGCATAAAATTCATTTACTCTACTTTAAAAGATTTTTTTGAAGCTTTTGCCGGGGAGAAGAAAAAATTTACCCATAATGTGCTGGCCAATGTAGATGATAACGATGTATGGAGGGTAGGTTTTGTAACACAGGAAGATATGACCGAATTTGGTTTTGAAAATTATGTGGCCGTTTATATACCAATGGCGTATTCCGTAGCAGGCAATGTGTACATTATCCCAAGGAACAGGATAAAACCAATTACCAATATCAGTGCCGCCCAAAGCATGAAGTTTGCCGTAAGCGGTGGCGTAACTGATGTACTGGAGCCGAGTGGCGAGATGCACAACCTTTAAAAATTTCAATAATATTACCCCTATAAACTTAAAAAATGAGACGTATCCTACTAACTATGACCTTGTGCCTTACAGCAATCCATTGCTTTTGTTGGGGCTTTTATGCACACCAAAACATAAATTATTACGCTACATTTTTATTGCCGCCCCAAATGATGGTGCTGTACAAGCCCAATATTGATTTTATAACAGAACACGCTATCGATCCTGATAAACGCCGATATATAGTTACCGATGAAGGGCCAAGACATTATATAGATAACGACCACTATGGCGTTTGTCCATACACCAGCCTGCCGCATAAATGGAAAGATGCTGTTGCAAAGTTTGGAGAAGATTCTTTAAAAATGTACGGCATTGTGCCCTGGCATATGCAAGTAATGCTCAACAGGCTGACAGCCGCTTTTAAAGAAAAAAATTTTACTAAGATAATGAAGAACAGTGCAGAGCTGGGGCATTATATCGCAGATTCTCACGTGCCTTTGCACGCCAATAGCAATTAAAACGGGCAATTTACCCATTAGCGTGGCATACATGGTTTTTGGGAAAGCCGCGTGCCGGAATTGCTGGCTGAAAAAGAGTTTGATTTTTTTATAGGAAAGGCAGATTACATAGCTGACGCATTAAGCTTTACCTGGGAAAGGGTTTTAGAAAGTGGCAAGGCGGCAGACTCTGTACTAACTTTTGAAAGAGAGCTCACTAAACAATTTGGTACCGATAAAAAATACGCCTTCGAAAACCGCAACGGTGTTTTAATACGCCAATACTCATCAGCCTTTACCATAGCCTTTAACAAAAAATTAAATATAATTACGTCAGTAAGCATAATTTTTGAAAAGGGCCAATAAGGCGGCAGGGCAGCAACCTTCCTTTGAGGGCAATGAGGCTGTAATCCCCAGGCCTTTTTATTTAATAAATATGCTATTTTTTAAGCGCCTGCCGGTGAAAGTTATAAAAGCCTGTAATGTAGCGTAGCAGCGCATTGCAGGGACAAAGCAGGTTTCAGGGCAAATGGCTAAATTCTTTAGTTGGATTATTTTAAGGGCTACAATGTTTTTTTGTTGAATATTTCAAATTTTTCTTACTTAACCATTTGCTACTTTTGTATAAATTAATTTAAAAATAACAGTTTAAAATTACCTTTTAGGAGAAAGGAGATGTATGGTACACAATTTTAATGCAGGTCCTTCTATTTTACCCAAAGAAGTTTTTCAGCAGGCAGCTGAAGCAGTACTTAATTATAACAACACAGGCTTATCAATAGTAGAGCTGGGCCATCGCACGCCTTCGTTTCAGGCAATAATGGATGAGGCAAGAGGGTTAATAAAGGAATTGATGCTGCTAGACGAGAACCATGAGGTATTGTTTTTACATGGCGGCGCCTCCACTCAATTTATGCAGGTACCAATGAATTTGCTGGATGATAAAGAAACGGCTGCTTATGCAGATACAGGCGTGTGGGGCATCAAGGCTATTAAAGAGGCAAAATTATTTGGCAAAGTGGAAGTAGTATGTACCGGCAAAGAAAGTAATTACACCATTATACCAAAGGATTTCGCGGTGCCAAACGATGCGAAATATTTTCACATCACCACCAATAATACTATTTACGGTAGCCAGTGGCAAAAGATACCAAAAACAAGCATTCCGTTGGTAGGCGATATGAGTAGCGATATTTTAAGCCGAGTTATAGATTTTAACGCATTCGACTTAATTTATGCAGGTGCACAAAAAAACATGGGCCCCGCAGGGGTAAACTTGCTGGTAGTAAATAAAAATATCTTAGGTAAAATAAAGCGCGCCATCCCAACCATAATGGATTATCGCCTCCACATAAAAGAAGGCAGCATGCTAAACACGCCGCCAGTATTTGCGGTATTTGTATGCATGTTAACCCTGCGCTGGCTTAAAGCGCTTGGTGGCGTACCTGCAATTGAAAAATTGAACAACACCAAAGCGGCACTATTATATGAAGAAATTGATACTAACCCACTATTTACCGGTACCGTAACTAAAGAAGACAGGAGCAAGATGAACGTTTGCTTTGTAATGAATAACCCATCTTTAGAAGAAGCATTTTTATCTTTTACTAAAGAAAAAAATATTGTCGGTATAAAAGGGCACAGGCTGGTAGGCGGTTTCAGGGCTTCTTTATATAATGCGCTGCCTATTAGCAGTGTACAAGTATTGGTGCAGGCAATGAAAGAATTTGCTTTACTGCACCCATAAAAAACTTTTGCCATACATTTACTTACCAAAGATAACTATTGAACATGATCACTATAAAGCCATTTAACGCCCTAAGGCCAGAGGCGCAGCACGCAAAGCAAGTGGCTAGCCGCCCCTACGATGTGTTGACAAGCAAAGAAGCTAAAGTAGAAGCACAGGGAAACCCGTGCAGTTTTTTACACATCACTAAAAGTGAGATAGATTTGCCGGATGATACGGATAGCCATTCTCAGGAGGTGTATAATAAGGCAAAAGCTAACCTTGACGCATTTGTAAGCCGTAATATTTTGTTTAGGGAAAGCAAGCCCTGCTATTATATTTATCAACTAATAATGAATGGTAAAAGCCAAACCGGGCTGGTATGTGGCAGCAGCGTAGATGATTATGAAAACGGGCTTATAAAAAAGCATGAATTTACCCGGCCAGAAAAAGAACAGGATAGGATCAACCACATAAAAACTACCGGCGCACAAACGGGCAATGTTTTTTTAGCATATAGGAATGTGCCTGAGATAGATGCCATTGTAAACGATTGGAAAAAAGAAAAAAGACCTGTGTACGATTTGATGGCCGATGACAAGGTACAGCACACCATCTGGATAATAAACGATAACGATACCATTGAAAAGATATCCACCATTTTTGAAACACAGGTACCTTGCACGTATATAGCAGATGGGCACCACAGGGCGGCTTCCGCGGCTAAAGTACGTGCGGCTTTGGGCACAGAAGCCCCAACGGGAGCTGGTATGTTTTTAACTACATTATTTCCGGCAGATGAACTGATGATAATGGATTATAACAGGCTGGTAAAGGATTTGAACGGCTTTACTATTGAAGGGTTATTAACTAAAGCTGCTTCAAAATTTTCCGTTGAAAAAGTAGCAGAAGCTTTTTCGCCTGCACAACTGCACCAGTTTGGATTGTATGCAGATAAGCAATGGTATAAGCTAACCGCAATTAAAGATACATTTACCACAGGCCCAATGGGCATTTTAGATGTAACCATCTTACAAGAAAATTTTTTAGCCCCGTTATTAAATATTATAGACCAGCGTACCGATGTACGCATAGATTTTGTGGGTGGCATACGCGGGCTTAGAGAATTAGAAAAAAGGGTTGATAGCGGAGAAATGGCCCTAGCCATCAGCCTTCATCCAGTAACAATACAGCAGTTATTTGATATTGCCGATAGTGGAAATGTAATGCCGCCAAAAAGCACTTGGTTCGAACCAAAGCTGAGGGATGGATTACTTACGCACCTGATACATGATACCGTAAATGCATAAAATGGACCGCAGCACGATTGTAATTATTTCATTGTATTTTTAATGGATGAAATTAATAAAAACAATCTTTTTTTTAATGATTTGCCTGGCAGGCAGGCAATACTCTTTTGCACAAACCGCTACAGAACTAGTAACTACATCCCGCTCGTTTACACAACAGGGCGATTACTCCAATGCTATACTGGTATTGAATAAGGCCACACAACTACAGCCTAAGAGCCTGGAAGTAACAAAAGCCCTTGCCATGAATTATTACCTGAACGGCGATAATAGTAAAGCACTCGAAATTATAAAAACTACATTGGATAGGGAAGATGCTGATGACCAATGCTACCAGATTGCCGGCAATATTTACAAACAGCTTGGGCAGGTTAAGGAATGTGATAAATTATTCAGGAAGGGCATTAAAAAGTTTCCATTAAGTGGCCCTATATACAACGAATTAGGTGGCCTGCTATGGCAGCAACAAAATGTTGAAGCCATTAAGCAATGGGAAAAAGGGATAGAGATAGACCCCAATTGCGCAAAAAATTATTTTGATGCCTGTAAGTATTACTACTTAACCGAAGATAAAGTGTGGAGCATTTTATATGGTGAAATTTTTGTTAACATGGAGCCTCTAAGTGGCAATGCCGCCGAAGTAAAAACCATACTTGCAGAAAGCTATAAAAAACTTTTTATAAATACCGCTATAGAAACTAAAGATAAAAATAAATTTGTAGCCGCCTTTATAGAAACGATAAGCAAGCAAAGCAGCATTGCTACAAATGGCATTAACGCAGAATCGCTTACCATGATAAGGGCAAGGTTTATTTTAGATTGGCAACAGGATTATGCCGCCAAATATCCATTTAAGTTATTTGATTTGCAACAACAATTATTAGAAGATGGTATGTTTGATGCCTACAACCAATGGATTTTTGGGCCTGCACAAAACCCGTCGGCTTACCAAAACTGGATAACCACCCATTCCACCGATTACAGCGAATTTAGCCGTTTTCAAAAGGGCCGCATTTTTAAATTGCCATCGGCACAGTATTACAGGTATTTGCCTTAACAGTGCCTGTTGCTTGTATTTAACCGGCAGCTGATTAATTTTATTTACCTTAGTTTTTAAAATATTTTTATGGAACAACAACGCGATGAACAACTTTGGCAGCAAGCAAAAAAGCGGGCAGGCTTTCAGCGCAGCCTTGTTTCTTACTTTGTAGTAAATACTTTCTTATGGCTTATTTGGTGGTTTACCGCCGGTAAAAATGGCCATAATTGGGACTTGCCCTGGCCAATATGGCCAATGCTAGGGTGGGGCATGGGGTTATTGTTTCAATACCTAAACGCCTATGGCGGAAGTAAAAACGACCTTGTAGAAAAAGAATATGAAAAGTTGAAAAATAAAGGCTAGTGCCATGTCAATTTAATAATGCCGTATATAATTTATACTTGTGTAAAAAAAGTAGGATAAAGTATAAAGTCACATTAAGTAAAGCAGAGTATGCTCCACTGA
>JAYVUJ010000455.1:0-2543 GCA_043788035.1 Ferruginibacter sp.
AATCCATCGGCAGTTAAATCTATCCAAATACTACCATCTTCTTTTTTAAAAAAAACTTTTTTATCCAGCCCCTGCTGCACAATATCTTTACCCAATAAATAAGTGTGGCTTTCATAATAGATTTTATCAAAGTTGCTGCCAATGCGCTTGTACGTACTATCAAAGCCTTCGTACACCCAGCCGTTCATCTTTTTCCATAAGCCGATAACTTCTGGTTTTCCTTCTTCCCAATCCAGCAGCATTTGCTTGGCTTCTTTAATAACGTCGGTATTATTTCTGGCAATCTCTTTTATCTCATCGTGAAGCTTAGTAATTTTCTCCGCATCTTTTATTTCCTCCTGCTTTGTTAAGGCAATCAACAATTTATCAAGCTTTTCTAATTCAGCGCCGCTAAAATCAGATAGGTCTGCCAACTTAATTTTATTGATCAAAATTTGGCTTTCCGCTTTTAGGTCATCTTCAAAGCGCACGTAATATTCGCCAACCAGATGGTCGCCTTTTATGCCGGTACTTTGTGGCGTGGCACCGTTGGCATATTTCTGCCAGGCAATCATGCTTTTGCAAATGTGTATGCCGCGGTCATTAACAATACAGCTTTTTATCACTTCATATCCGTTGGCTTTGTAAATTTCAGCAACAGTCCATCCCAAAAAATTATTTCTTAAATGCCCCAAATGCAAAGGCTTATTGGTGTTGGGCGAAGAATATTCTACCATCACCTTTTTACCATTATTTTGTTGTTTGCCAAAATCAGCATTGCTGTAATTTGATTGCAATAAATTAGCCCAAAAACTTTCCGTAACCGAGAGGTTTAAAAAGCCTTTTATAATATTGAAGCCGGAAAACAACTCAGGATGCTTGCTGGTAAGATAGCCACCCAACACATCGCCAATTATTTCTGGCGACAACCTTAAAGACTTAACCAGCGAAAACATCACAATGGTATAATCTCCCTCGAACTCAGGCTTGGTAAGGTTAATTTGAAAATCTTTTTCTGTAAAAGAATGGTTGTATAAAACGGTTAATGCCGCAGCGGCATTTTTTTGGATGGTAGTTACTATCGACATGCTGCAAAAATAATGAAATGGATTTACATGCGTAAGTTGAATAGCCGCATAAGGAACTGAAAGAAGACAAAGGTTAAAATTTTGAAACGCATTAAAGCCATGGAGCCAATCCAATAAAAAGCAACGGCTTATTTTTTCAAGTCAGGAAGCCCAAGTTTTTTAAAAGCTTGTTTTGCCTTCTCAACTTTTTCTGGAAAAAGCACCACATTACTATATTTGTTCAACGATTTATTAATGCGGACCACAGGAACTTTTTTTTCATTTAATTCGAGGATGCATTTAATAAATCAATTGTAAGTTTTTTTTATTGAATGACAAATACTGTATAACTTTTACCTTTTTGATAACGTTCCCATTCATTTTCGGATTGTCCATATATTTCAAAATCAACTTCTACAATTTCATAATAGCTGTTTATGCCCATTCGGTAAAGCTGTATTTTTGCGATAGTTCTGCCGGTCGCATAAATCCAGACCTGTGGAAATTTATCGCAAAAAGGCAAGATGATAAAGGTTATTTTGATTGAAGGTTGAAAATTATACATTTTTTTCAATTTTACCTTTAATCCTCTCACTTACTAAGTTAAATGTAGTAAGTTGATCATGAGCTTTTAATTCATACCAATTAAGTTTCATAGCGCAGTTTTATCATTATTAAGGTAAGCTTTTCTGGTTCTTTTGATTTTATCCGCACTCACTAATAAGACTAGCTTTAAACGGTATTAAAATAATCGGTTTTTATTACTAAATTATAAAGAATAGGGGTAAGGGAGTAAGAGGTTGGGGTTCCCATCCAAAAAACTCCAATCAATTATCCACTTATCCATTATCAATTATCCATAATTATATACCTTTGCCGCCATTTCAAAATTATGATAAGTGTAAATAATGTAACCCTTGCCTATGGCAAAAGGGTATTGTTCGATGAGGTAAATATTTCTTTTGTAAAAGGAAATTGCTACGGCGTAATTGGTGCCAATGGTGCTGGTAAATCTACCTTTATAAAAATACTAAGTGGTGAGATTGAACCCAATAAAGGTACAGTCAGCATTTCGCCGGGCGAGCGTATGGCCGTGCTAAGGCAAGATCATTTTGGCTTTGATGAAGCCACCGTGCTGCATACCGTAATGATGGGGCATAAAAAAATGTGGGACCTGATGAATGAAAAGGATGCCATCTACATGAAAGAAGATTTTACCGAAGCTGATGGCATGAAGGCTGGTGAACTGGAACATGAGTTTGGCGAAATGGGCGGCTATACGGCAGAAAGCGATGCTGCACAATTTTTGACTGAGCTAGGCGTAAAAGACGATATGCACCAAATGCTGATGAAGGATATTGGTGGTAATATTAAAGTAAGGGTATTGCTGGCGCAAGCGCTTTTTGGCAACCCAGACATATTATTACTGGATGAGCCTACCAATAACCTGGATGTGGAAACCATCGCCTGGCTGGAAAACTTTTTGGCGGATTACCA
>JAYVUJ010000456.1:0-2751 GCA_043788035.1 Ferruginibacter sp.
CTGTGTACAAGGTCTACTTCTTCGGGGCCGTGCACAATCGCTAGCCTTTCTTTGTCGCTCACCTTTTTGCCACTAAGTTCTTCAATTTGTGATAAAATATGTGAATTCAGGTTTTCGGTAAAACGTTTTTCCATACGGCCGTAACGTACATGGCTAAGGTTTTTCAGCCATTCAAAATAACTTACCGTAACACCGCCAGCATTAAGGTACATATCCGGCACACATAAAATACCTTTTTTAATAAATACTTCATCCGCTTCTGGCGTGCATGGGCCGTTTGCAGCTTCGCCGATAATTTTTGCTTTTACCCTTGGTGCATTTTCGGCGTTGATAACGTTTTCCAGTGCCGCAGGTATTAATATATCGCATTCCAGTTCAAGCGCATCCGAACTTTTTGCAAGATTGGTTGCTCCAGGAAAATTTAAGATAGAACCGGTAATTTTCCTATGTTGAAAAACAGCTTCTTCGTTTAATCCTGCAGGGTCGTATATAGCGCCTTCAAACTCTGCAAGTGCAACAACTTTTGCCCCATGTTCCCTAAAAAATTTGGCAGAGTGGTAGCCCACGTTGCCCAGACCCTGCACTACTACTGTTTTTCCTTCTACACCCAAAGTAAGCCCTTGCCGCTTCATTACATCAGGCATGTTGCACACTTCCCTTAAGCCAAAAAATACGCCTAAGCCGGTAGCTTCTTTACGCCCGCGAACGCCACCTTGTGTAATTGGCTTGCCGGTAACGCAGCCTGCCGCATCAATATCGCCTGGCTTTAAAGATGCATAGGTATCAACTATCCAGGCCATTTCCCTTTCGCCGGTACCGTAATCTGGTGCTGGTACATCTATGCCAGGGCCAATAAAATTCTTTTTTACTAATTCCGATGTATAACGGCGGGTTATTTTTTCAAGTTCGTACACACTATAATTACGGGGATTAATTTTAATGCCGCCTTTGCCGCCGCCAAAAGGCACATTAACAATGGCGCACTTGTAGGTCATCAACGACGCTAGCGCCATAACTTCATCCTGGTTTACAGCCTCGCTAAAACGGATGCCTCCTTTACACGGCAATTTATGCTGGCTGTGCTGTACACGGTAAGCTTCCATCACTTCAATGGTGCCGTTATCTCTTTTAATGGGGAAACGCATGCTGTAAATGCTGTTGCATGCTTTTATCTGTTCCAGGATGCCGGTATCCCACTTGGTAAATAAAGCGGCTTTATCGAAGCTTTTTTCTACGCTTGCGAAAAAGCTGTAAGGTTGTTCTGCTGACATAATTTTTTGTTTAAATGAGCAATCGTAAATATAAATAGCAACTGGCAATAAGCTATATAAAACAAACTCCTGCAAGGAGCTTGAATTTTTTTGAAAATTTTAATATAATTTTTGGAACATGTAATTTGCTGTGTAAGCCAACGTAAAAGCTGTTTTTATTATTCATTAATCCCTACCGGAGATATACTTTGAAAAGTACTTACGTATTTTGGTTTTCTTTTTCTATTTTACTTATTTTTTTATCAATGCTGGCAACATATAGAAACAACCCTACCAAAATAGTAACGCAAATAGCCATCACAACATAAATTTTACCATTGCTACGCATGGTAGATTCAGTAACCACATTGTCTTGGGCAAAAATAGCGGTACCTGATAAAAGCATTACCGGTATCATCAATAACAAATAGTAAATTTTATTCCGCATTAATTAAATTTTTATCTCTTATTAAATATATCCTTATGCTTATAGTGCTTATCCAGGTGCCAAGTAAGGCCCAGCCAATTACTGCTGGCCAAAATACCAGCCGCATGGTTGCATCAAGGTCTGCCCCATTAATGCCAGGGTTGCCTTCAACGCCTTTTCCTCCAGGATGCAAAGATTCTACCAGCCTTGGCAATATCATTATTAAAGGAACATAAATAAAATAGGCGAAGATGTTGTAGACTGAACTTACTTTAGCTCTTTTATCAATATCCGGAACGGCGTTGCGCAATACTAAATACGCAAAATATATCAGCAATGCAATTACTACCGCTATTTGTTTAGGATCGTTGCTCCAGGGCTCGCCCCAGGTATAGGTTGCCCATATAGAACCTGTAATAAGCCCAAGCACGCCCATTAATATGCCTGTTTTGGCAAAAGCCACCGCATAAATATCATATTTTAAATTGGGGTTACGCAGGTACTTAATAGAATATACCAGCGAAATGCCTAGTAAAATAAGCTGGCTAAACCACATAGGCACGTGAAAAAACAAATTACGTATGGTTTCTTTAAGGTTACCAATATTTGGTACTTTAATTAAAAAACCTGCGGTAAAGGTGTACACCAATAAAATTACCGCCAATATTTTCCACCAGCTTTTACGCATTTTTTAAATAATTGAGTGTAAAATTAAGGGAAGAGCGTTATCAATTTATAATTTTTTTAATTGAAAATGGATAATTAACTATGTTTTGTAAGATATAAAACATTGGATAATTAAACTTTCGATGGCGATTCGCAATTAAAGGCAGGAGTAACCTGCGAGCCTGCGGCAAAAATATTATTAATGGAAGGCCTGACTTAATCTTTCCACAAAAAGGGAAATAAGATAACTGATAAAATTATTACCATTATATCAAAGCCACTAATTAAAAGCGTTAATTGTAGCAAAGCCCCATCACGAAAAATTTCGCCGAAGGCAACTTTTGAAAGCCGGATAACCAACAATAACTGAGGCACAATTAGTGGAAAGCCAAGTATGGCCATTAGTGC
>JAYVUJ010000457.1:0-2976 GCA_043788035.1 Ferruginibacter sp.
TTGTCTGTGCTTTCATAAAAAGTGTCGCAAGTAAAAGTGCCAGAGTTGTAAATGCTTTAATTTTCATATTTTAATTTTCGATTTAATTTCTTTGGGGTAGTTCGGCTTGCAAAAATTGCACCCAAATATAACATTTGTGGTAAGATGAAAGAATGGCAGGATTTACATAAATAATTCTCCGAATTAAAACCCGGGGCAATTGAAATAGGCCATTACCCATAAAAAACAAACCCCCAACTTTCGCCGGGGGTTTACTATCTATCAATACTTTATTTTATTTTTTTAACGCATCAGCCATTGTTTTGCCAATGTTTGCCGGGCTATCAACAACTATAATTCCGCATGCTGCCATAATCTTCATTTTAGCTGCTGCGGTATCATCTTCGCCTCCAACAATTGCACCGGCATGACCCATACGGCGGCCGGGAGGGGCTGTTTGGCCGGCGATAAAACCTACCACAGGTTTTATATTGCCGGTAGATTGTATATAGTGGGCAGCTTCTGCTTCCATGCCGCCACCAATTTCACCAATCATTACAATAGCATCCGTTTCAGGGTCGTTCATAAATAACTCAACCGCTTCTTTAGTTGTAGTACCAATGATAGGATCGCCACCAATGCCTATTGCTGTTGAAATACCCAAGCCCGCTTTGGCCACTTGGTCTGCTGCTTCGTATGTCAAGGTGCCGCTTTTAGAAACAATACCAATCCTTCCTTTCTTAAAAATAAAGCCAGGCATAATACCCACTTTACATTCATCTGCCGTAATTACGCCTGGGCAGTTAGGGCCAATCAACCTTGCTTTCGTGCTCAATAAATAATTCTTCACTTTCACCATATCCTGCACTGGTATGCCTTCCGTAATACAAACTATCAATGCAATGCCCGCATCTGCAGATTCCATGATAGCATCCGCCGCAAAAGCCGGCGGAACAAAAATAATACTCACATCGGCACCTGTGGTTTTAACTGCATCTGCTACGGTATTAAAAACGGGCCTGTCTAAATGTGTGCTGCCACCTTTGCCGGGTGTGACGCCGCCAACTAAATTAGTGCCGTATTCTATCATTTGCGTGGCATGAAATGTGCCTTCTGTACCGGTGAAACCCTGTACAATTATTTTTGAGTTTTTATTTACCAGGACTGACATAGTATCAAATAAAATTAAAATGAGGAGTAAAAAATTTTCGCAAAGATAGGGTAGAAGGGTTATTATGGTAAAGGAATATTTCCTACTTTATCTCCTCCCCACTATTCAGCATTTCTTCCATATCCCTGTCATCGGCAATAATGCCCTTTGCCTCCAGCATACGCATGTCCTTTGCATCCTGTAAAAATTTACTCGCAAAAATAAACTCGTTCAATTTGTCATTCTTACTAAAAATAATCTCTTCATTATTGCCCGTCCATTCTTTCTGCCCTTCAAACATGTACAAAATATTTTCGCCAATTTCCATTACGCTGTTCATATCGTGGGTATTTATAACAGTCGTCATGTTAAACTCCTTGGTAATCTCGTGGATAAGCTTGTCAATCACCATGGAAGTTTGAGGGTCAAGGCCAGAGTTGGGTTCATCGCAAAACAAATATTTCGGGTTCAGTACAATTGCCCTTGCAATACCAACCCTTTTTTTCATGCCACCGCTTATCTCTGCCGGAAATTTTTTATTGGCACCTTCCAGGTTTACCCTATCCAGCACTTCGTTTACACGTTTTCTTTTTTCGGAGCTACTCATCTTGCCAAACATATCCAGCGGAAACATCACATTCTCCTCTACCGTCATACTATCAAAAAGCGCAGAGCCCTGAAACAGCATGCCTATTTGCTGCCGCAATCCTTTCCGAAGGTCTTCCGTCATATCGGTAAAATTTACCCCATCGTAAATAATTTCGCCACTATCGGGTTCAAATAAACCAACAAGGCATTTTTGCAAAACCGTTTTGCCGCTACCGCTGGTGCCGATAATAAGGTTGCATTTGCCAGATTCCATTATGTGGCTCACGTCATTCAACACAACCTTTTCGCCAAAACTTTTTTTAATGTTCGTAAATTCTATCATGCTATTTTTTTGCGCTTAATGGCTCAATAATAATTGTGATAAAGCGTAATCTGCAAATAAAAGTACTATACAGCTTACCACTACGCTCTTGGTACTGCTACGCCCAATTTCAAGCGCACCGCCTTTTACGTGATAGCCAAAATATGCAGGGATGCTACTAATAATAAAGGCAAACGTGTAGGCTTTTATAAGCGCAAAAGTAACATTATACGGAATAAAGCCTTGCAGCAAGCCCCTATCGAAAGTATCGGTAGATACTATGCCAGACGAAACAGCAGCAAGCCTTCCACCCCAAATACCCAATACCATACTTATAATAACCAGCATTGGAACAGTTATCATGGCCGCAGCAATTTTGGGCAGTATTAAGTAAGCTTTTGTGTTAATACCCATTATCTCAAGCGCATCTATTTGTTCGCTTACCCTCATGTTGCCTAGTTCGCTGGCAATTTTACTGCCTACAACGCCCGCTAGTACTATACAAATTAAGGTGGGTGCAAATTCCAGTATCACCGTATCACGCACAACGGTGCCAATTGTTTCCAGCGGTATTAGCGGACTAACCAATTGATACGCCGTTTGCACTGCACTAACGGCGCCAATAAAAACAGAAATAATAGATACGATGCCAAATGACCCAATGCCAATATCATTGCACTGGTGCATAAATTCTTTCCAATACATCTTTATGTTCTCTGGCCTGGAAAACATTCCCTTTAGCATCAAAAGATAACGGCCGAAGTCGGTAAAAAAAGTCATAAAGCAAATTTATTGAAAATAACTATAGCACTAAGCAATTACCCTGCCCATATATTTTACAGCGTAAAGGCTGCTGTTAATAAGGATTATTTGGGCGCGACCCGAGGGGCCGGGCTATGCGCAGTACTCCGAGCGCCGAAGTTATAGTCCAGCTTCG
>JAYVUJ010000458.1:0-3589 GCA_043788035.1 Ferruginibacter sp.
TGCGGCAAATCATCGGCTTCGCCAAAAATTAAGCGGCAATTTTCTGTGTAGCCCAATACCTGCCGGTATGCCCATGCTTGTGCTATCTTCTTATAAAAAAAAGCTTCGTTTATAATCTCCTCCTGATTCCTGGTAAGCAGCCTAACCATTATTTGCGATTGGGGGTTTACATACCCTTTGCCTACAAACTTTTTATCGTGCGTAAACACATTCACTATTTCGCCCGCTTTTACCGCTGCATCCAAGGCTTTGCCCCGGTTTATCTCGTTTTCAAATATCCATGGATGCCCATTTTCTACCCTATTGCTTATATTTTTATTAAGATAAAGACTTTTCATGCCGCAAAGGTAACTTTTAACGTGTCAGGCTGTTGGGTTTATGCGTAATTATTTGCCAATTTGGCTGTAAAACAAGGTTGGCAAAATGTTTGTCTATCGTACATTTGCACACAATTACCACTCTTTTATACTAATTTTTAAACAGAAAAAGGGCTTAACATTATTAATATGGAACAAAAAATAAAAGTTACAGACGACGAACAAGCATTAACAGAAGCAACGCAAAACTTTGGAGATATTACTGCAGATGCTGACGTACCAGAAAATTCTGATTTATCTACCCCTGAAGAAGCTGCTGCTACCCAAAAATTACAGGCAGAACTAGATGAACAAAAAGATAAATATATCCGCCTTGCTGCTGAGTTTGACAATGTTAAACGGCGCAATGCAAAAGAAAGGATGGAACTGATACAAACTGCGGGAAGAGAAGTAATTACCTCTTTACTAGATGTTTTAGATGATAGCGAACGTGCGGAAAAGCAATTGACAACCAGTACCGACCTGGAAGAAATTAAAAAAGGCATCCAACTTGTTTTTGGTAAGTTACGCAGCAACTTGCAAGCCAAAGGCTTAAAAGCCATGGAAAGTATCCATACGGAATTTGATGTTGAAAAACATGAGGCGATTACAGAAATACCGTCGCCTACAGCCGATTTAAAAGATAAAGTGCTGGACGAAGTACAGAAAGGGTATTACCTGAATGATAAGATTATACGTTTTGCAAAAGTAGTTGTGGGCAAGTAAGCCCAACATCTGCCGAAGGCGAAAAACGATGCTGGCTAAACGAAGGATTGCTGGTTAACAACTATTATAACCCGCTTTTATTTTTTTAAGATGAAGGCTTAAACACAAAGTTCCCAATTGGGATGAGCAGTTATGAAGAAAGATTTTTATGAAATATTAGGAGTGGCAAAAACTGCATCGCAAGATGAGATAAAGAAGGCGTACCGTAAAACGGCCATGCAGTTTCACCCTGACCGTAACCCTGGGGATAAAGCTTCGGAAGAAAGTTTTAAGGAAGCTGCTGAGGCGTATGAAATATTGAGCGATACTGATAAAAGGGCGCAGTATGACCGCTTTGGGCACCAGGCATTTAGCGGTGCTGGCAGAGGTAATGGCGGCGGTGGCTTTAGTGGCGGCGGCATGAACATGGATGATATTTTTAACCAATTTGGAGATATTTTTGGCGATGAAAGCCCGTTTGGCAGTTTCTTTGGTGGCGGCAATGGCGGAAGGCGTACTTCTACTGGGCGTAGCAATGGCGTTAGGGGCACCAACCTTCGTATAAAAATAAAATTGAACTACGAGGAGATGGCAAAGGGCGCCTCTAAAACAGTTAAAGTAAAAAAATATGTCCCCTGCACAACTTGCAGTGGCAGCGGCGCTAAAGATAAAAGCAGCATACAAACCTGCGGAAGTTGCGGTGGAAGCGGGCAGGTTAGAAAAGTACAAAATACTTTTTTAGGTCAGATGCAAACCGTTACAACCTGCCCAACCTGCAATGGTGAAGGAAGTACCATTGCCAATAAATGTACCAGCTGTAAGGGCGAAGGGCGTGTGTATGGCGAAGAAACTGTTACTATAGAAATACCGGCTGGCGTACAGGAAGGCATGCAATTAAGCATGAATGGCAAAGGAAATGCCGGCGAACGTGGCGGCGCTAATGGCGATTTAATAATTTTAATTGAAGAAGAAGCACACGCACAGTTGCATAGAGATGGGCTAAATGTGGCTTTTGACCTGCATATTTCTTTTCCGGAAGCGGTATTTGGTACTAATATAGAAGTACCTACGATTGATGGAAAGGCAAAAATTAAAATTCCACCAGGCACGCAGAGTGGGAAGATATTCCGCTTAAAAGGCAAAGGGTTCCCTGCTGTAAACTCCTACGAAAAAGGCGACCAGCTGATACATGTAAATATCTGGACACCACAGCATGTTACCAGCGAAGAAAAAACCATGCTTGAAAAAATGCAGGCAAGCGAAAACTTTACGCCTAAACCAGAAAAGGGAGATAAATCCTTCTTTGATAAAGTGAGGGAAATGTTTGCTTAGTCGTTGGTTTTTCTACGTTTTTTTACATATACTTTTTTGGCAACGGCAATCAAATCAATAAAACCTTTTTGAAGGTAATTTTCAGGATTAAAGGACATTAGGGCTATTTTTTCTGTATTAGACCAATCTGTAACAGGAAAATATTTTGATTGCCGTAGCTTCATGCCAAACATTGCAATGGAAGTGGCAAATTGAAATTCTTTGTCAATTTCCTCAAACGCCTTATAATTATTTAAGCAATCATGCTTAAGCTCATTAACTATTTTTGTGGTGGGCAACGTATATTTTAAAGATACCTGTGCAGGATAAGCAACATTTGATAAGCTATCCGAACCGGTG
Source organism: Ferruginibacter sp. (assembly GCA_043788035.1). GTDB lineage: Bacteria > Bacteroidota > Bacteroidia > Chitinophagales > Chitinophagaceae > Ferruginibacter. Next base: position 2,733 of record JAYVUJ010000458.1, read on the forward strand.
GGCGTTACTTCAAAAATTGCCAGTACACTATTGCCACTTCCTATTTCTCCGCCTTCCAGTTCTCCGGTAGTTTCTGCAAGCGCATCTCTTTTGTTATCAAAACCTAATAACCGGTAGTTCTTTATCACCGCAGGGTTAAAATGTACATTTAAATAAACATCATCTGCAACCGAATAAAAAGTTTGCGTAACTTCTTTTACCAGTACTTTTTCCGCTTCTTTAATATCATCCAAATAGGCGTAATTACCATTGCCTCTTTTGGCTAAGGTCTCTAACTTAGAATCTTTAAAATTACCCATGCCTACACCAAGGCAAGTAAGGTAAACCCCTGTTTTCCTTTCTTTTGTAATTAAATCTTCCAGCGCTTTTTCAGATACTTCACCTACATTAAAATCACCGTCTGTTGCCAATATTACCCTATTATTGCCGTTCTTTATAAATGTTTTTTCAGCTAATGTATATGCCATCCTAATGGCTGATTCGCCCGGGGTATCGCCATCTGCGGTTAGTTCTTCAATAGACTTGATGATAGTTTCCTTATCGGCGCCGCTGGTAGGCTTAAGCCACACCGACACGGTGCCGCCATAAGCCACAATAGAAATAGTATCCTGCGCCCGTAAGTTTTTTACCAGCATTTGAAAAGCCGCTTTAACCAAGGGAAGCCTGTTGGGCATATCCATGCTGCCGGATGCATCTATCAAAAATACCAGGTTAGATGGCGGCACTTTTTCCATATCCAGCTTGCGGGCATTTACATTAAGGAACAATAATTTACTTTCCGCATTCCAGGGGCAATCAGATAGTTGTGATTCGATACTGAATACTGCATTATTTTCCGGCTCTTTATAGTGAAGGTT
>JAYVUJ010000459.1:0-2445 GCA_043788035.1 Ferruginibacter sp.
GATACATCGTATAAATGTTTTGCAATCTGTACAGCGTTATCATGAAAATTTTCTGTGTTGGAAAAAACTTCACTCGAAAAATGAAATACCTCATTTAACCCAAGGTTACCGGAGGGATGAAACAGGCGGTATATTTCATTCACTTTTTCAAAAGGTGTTAAAAAATATTGCATCAGCAATTTGCCTAAAGTTTCATCCGCTAGTGCAAAAGGCTTTTCTGATAAACGATACAACTCATTCTGTGATTTATTTCCTGTATGATGGATGGATAAAAGACGGAGGCTTGCTTCAAAAAAAGTAATCATTAAATAAGTTATGCGTTGTAAGTTATGAGTAATAAGCTATGGGTTGAAACTGTTGATACAGGAATAGAAAAACCCTGTAAGCTGAAAAAAATCAGACATCATTTACCAGCCATCAGACATTATATTTTTGTATTTTACTCTATCACCTCAAACAAAAGCAGTTGTGTTTTTTCAATTTGTGTAAAATTATTATCCGAAATAAATAATAATGTTTTGTGGCCATTAGGCAGGGTAGGGCCAAAAGTAACGCCTTCAATATTATCAATATAAATATTCAGGTTATCCATATTCAGCAATAGCTTTTTTACAGCAGGTGCAAATTGGCTGGCAGTATTTAACAGTGGCATGCCGGTAACATCGGTAGCATTGTTTATATCGGCTATAAAAACTTTAATGGTACAAGGTAATCGTCCAGTACTAAAAGAACGCTCTATCACCAGCAGTTTGTTATTGCCAATAGAAAGTATATCCGGCACGCCATTTATTTTAAAACCCGATGCAGGGTTGGCAGGATATGCAACCGGTTCTAATTTGTAGGCATACTGTGCTGTATTTGTTTTAGTGGCCACATTAAATTTAAAAATCCTTATGTAGGCAGCGTTGTCAGTTATATCAGCCCGTGGACCGTCTTCATACAATGGTTCTTCAATATTTACAAAAAGGGTATTGAAATTATCTGCAAATGTTAACCCTTCCAGCACACCGTTTTGCCTGGGCCCTTTTTCTGTTGGGTGCATAATTAAGTTAGATGGCAGCGTAAAACTATCTACATATTTTCCATCAGTTGCAATTATAATAACAGAAGGATTTTCAAGCACGGTATCTTTATCTTTTACAATTCTTTCCCCTTCGCTGCTCCATACAAGTTGCTTGCTCACGGGGTTATACCGCATGGCTTCGGGGTCTGGTGTATTATAAGGATCTTGCTTACTGCTTGGATATACTGCCGCGTTTGGTTGCAGCATATTTTGCACACCTGTAAAATAAAAACTGTCAATACCATTTTGTGTAAACGAAATATTGGCTGTATAAAACCTTGCTGGGTTAATGGTGCTTCTGTCATCGCTTATAAAGTAATAAGTGCCATGTACAGTATCATAATCAATACCTGATAAACCGCCCACAGTGGTATTATTGTACAAAAAATTATAGGGTATATCCTGCTCGCCTAAAAAATGCAATGAAGTAATAGGTTCTGGTTTTGGAGCAAGGATTGCTTTTTTTGATGGGTCGCAGCAAACCAATAAAAGTGAAACACCAACAAGCAATAGGGTATTTAATTTGTATAAGTGCATAAATAAGTTTGTGGTGTAAAGTTGCGGAAAATAGTCTGAACTATTTTTTGTTATTGATATAATCGTTATCAGCAGGTGAGTGACCTAATGATTTTATTTATTGCAGAGCTGCAATGGGTATTACGGTTCAGCAAGCCTTGGTTACATAAATGTTACCTTTACAAATTAAACGCTTAAGCCAAATGAAAGTGGTATATATTATTGCAGCAGTACGCACGCCGATAGCCAGTTTTGGCGGAGCTTTAAAAAGTTTTACGGCCACACAATTAGGGGCTTTTGCTATTAAGGCTGCGGTAGAAAGAGCTGGCATTGCGCCCGCCATGGTAAACGACGTATTAATGGGTGCAGTAATACAGGCTAACCTGGGCCAGGCACCAGCAAGACAGGCAGCAAAATTTGCAGGCTTACCCAATGAGGTAAACTGCACCACTATCAATAAGGTATGTGCCAGTGGAATGAAAGCCATTGCACAGGCGGCGCAAAGCATTATGCTGGGGGATGCAAACATTGTGGTGGCGGGCGGTATGGAAAGTATGAGCAACGTGCCTTATTATGCAGATGCCATGCGCTGGGGTAGTAAATATGGCAATACCAATTTTATTGATGGCCTTGTTAAAGATGGCCTTACCGATGTGTATGATGGACTAGCCATGGGCAACGCTGCTGAGTTATGTGCTGCCACCTGCGGCATCAGCAGAAAAGACCAGGATGCCTTCGCTATTGAAAGTTACAAACGTTCCCAGTCAGCAATTAATGAAGGCAGATTTGATAATGAAATAGTACCCATATCCATTCCTCAAAAAAAGGGTAATCCTATTCTATTTGCAAAAGATGAAGAACCATTT
>JAYVUJ010000460.1:0-2277 GCA_043788035.1 Ferruginibacter sp.
AGTAATTTGTAAAAGCGGTTCAGAACAACAAGCATCATCGTTAGCCGCTGCCATAAACAGGGGAGGCGTACTGGTAGTAAGGCTATCAGGCACAGCCAACGGGCCTGGGTAAATAAGCACTACGAAATTTGTTTTGCAAGGGATATTGTCTGTGCTATCTGCCTTTACCAATTTTTCTTTAGGCTTATCAAATGCAACCCAGGCCGCCAATTCGCCACCGGCAGAAAAACCTGCAATGCCAATTTTACTAGTATCAATATTATAAATGGCAGCTTGTTGCCTTACCACCCGCATAGCACGGCGGCCATCCTGTAAAGTATTTTCAACTGTATAAGGCGATTTATCTTGCCTGAATAAACGGTATTTTAACACAAATGCGGTAACGCCAATACTGTTAAAATAAGTGGCAGCATCCCTGCCTTCTGAAGTAATAACCAGCAGGCGGTGCCCGCCGCCAGGGCAAATAACAACCGCCGCACCAGTAGCTTTATCTTTGGGTGCAGGGTAAACAGTAAGCGAAGGGTTATTAATGCCCTTTGCATAATAATCTTTCACTTCTTCAGGCTCATCTTTTTTACTTTCAAAGCCAGGCGCACCTTTGGGCCATAAATAAATTACGGGGTTAGTAGTTTGTGCGGCTCCTATTTGCAACAAACTGAAAAGCATAAAGGCTACCAAAAGTATTTTTTTCATTTAAATATATTTATAAATAGGAATTGTAAGAAATCGCGGAAAAGTGTACCACTAATATAATTAAAGGCGGGCATTAATTATATTAAAAACCAACGGATGACTCTTTGAAAATTAAAGGAGTATAATAGTTATAATTCACAAGCTTTTTAAAAAGCTTAGTGTTAGCCTATTTGGGTAGTTATTTATATTGATGCAAAACCTATACTTTCAACTTCGCTAAATAATCCATATTCTCTTTCATGCTTTGCATCGCATTGTTTGAATATTCTTCTTGCTCTATATAAAAATACTTTAGCCCGCTTTGTTTGCTGTGCTGTAATATGTCAAGTATTTGCAAGCCACCCTTTCCAAATTCGGTGCTTTGTTTTTTATGCAGGTCCATATCTTTTAAGTGCCACAATTCAAACCGGCCGGGGTGGTTCTTAAAATATAATAACGGGTCGTTGCCTGTTGCTACTACCCAGCCTAAATCAAGCTCCATGTGTACAAGGCTGGGGTCTGTATTGCTTAATAATACATCATATAATACTTGCCCGTTATCTTTTTCAAATTCAAAATCGTGGTTGTGGTAGCCAAATTTTAGGTTTGCCTTTTTGCATGCTTCCCCAGCCTTGTTAAAAGCTTCGGCAGTCTTTTTATAGTTGTCAATTGTTTGCCCTGCGGAGGGCAAGCTGGAACAAATTAAATATTCTTGTCCGGCTGCAACAGCGCCTTCAATTGTATGCTCAAACTTATCATCAAGGTGTATATGCCCGCTGCTTAATTTCATTCCAAGCCCGTCACATATCTTTTTCATTTCAACCGGCTGTAAGCCATAGTAGTAGCCCTTATCACTGCCGGCACTTTCAATTTGCTTAATGCCTAACGCCGCTACTTTTTGTAAGGTGCCGGTTGCATCTGCCAGCATTTCTTTGCGCACTGTATATAATTGCATGCCCGCGTTTGTAATTTTTTTTGCTGAAAAAGCAAAGGGTGGCAATAGCATGGAGCCTGCTGCAATAGTACCGGTTTGCTTTATAAAATCACGGCGTGTTTTCATAATAATTATTTGTGTAAAACCTTAATTGCTGATAATTTATTAATTGATAAAATACCAATTCAGTAAAGTTAAGGATTTATATGTTTGTCTTTACTTCATCCGAACCCTCTCCAAAAGAGAGGAAAAGCCCAAACTTTAAGGCATTGCATAAGGTACTATAAAATTATTTACCCTTTACTTATTTTATTATAGCTGGTAGCAATTCCTTTTATTAAAGACGAGCTAAAGCCCTGGTGTTCCATTTCGTTTAACCCAACAATAGTGCAGCCTTTGGGTGTAGTTACTTTATCAATTTCCTGTTCGGGATGCGTGCCTTTTTGTAGCAATAATTCAGCGGCTCCCTTAACCGTTTGCGCAGCAATCAAACTGGCGGTTAAAGCATCAAAACCAATCTCAATTCCGCCTTGTATATTGGCACGTATATAGCGCATGGCAAAGGCAGTTCCACAAGCACCCAAAACAGTTGCGGCTTCCATTAGTTTTTCATCTATCAGGCTTACTTTGCCCAGGGTTGCAAACAAATCTTTTACATACCTCGATTGTTC
>JAYVUJ010000461.1:0-4451 GCA_043788035.1 Ferruginibacter sp.
TTGCTACTAATTTAGAAATACTTTTTTTGTATGACAGCATATTCTTCAATGAATGCCAAAAAATATTTATCTACCGAATTATTTAATGTTGTTTTCATTTTATAATTTTAATTATAACATCGTCGCAAATCAATTATACTAACAGTGGGTACTGGTTCAACAACTTGCACATAGTTAAATATAATTCAGGGTATTGTATTTTCATAGCATTGGGTTTTTCAAAAAACAGCTCCACGCTTTCTGCCCAAAACTCCTGAAAATTACTAAGCGCATACACCGAATATAAAATAAATCCATCCTTGCCTTCCTGCTCAAATACTTTATTGCCATAATTATTAAATGCCGGAAAAGCGGCCACAAAACTTGTGTCAACCTGCTCTTTTGTTTCAAAATATTGAAAGTAATAAGCATGCGCCATTTCGTGCAGTCCAACATTTTGTCCATCGCCCGGAAATTGAAAGCCTTGTAAAAAATGCTTCCAGGACAAGTTGATGGTGTTGCCGCTAACATTGCCTTCCAGTATGCGTATGGTCGGGTGCACGCCAATAAATTCTTCCGGAAAAATATGTATTACATTAAAGTTTGGCAACAGGTATTTCTCTAACCCGAAAGTAAGCTGGATGGCTGTTGCGCTAATTAATACCGGCATTTCTTTAAAGCCGCTTTCATCGTGGATAATAAAAGTTTTATGGGCAATAAAGTCTTGCAGGCGGTGTATAAACCTGTCCCTGTCAAAAGGGTTCAAAGCAGTAAAATAAGGTAGGTGCTTTAATAAAATAGCCATTAATATATTGGCAGTAAAATTAAGTGTATTACCGGCATAAGTTAATACGTGGTTGCCGGTAGCCCCTTCGCTAAAAAGATTTAAATCATGGTCAATGGCAGATTGGCTTTCTCTTTCCCTGCGCTTTGTTACTTTATTGCTATACAAAGCCAGGATACTAAAAAAGATAAAACCCAGGCATAAAAATAAATATACAAAGGTGTGTTGCGTATAACTTTCCCAGCTTTTTTGTTCTACAGCCTGTAGTACAAGCTGGCGCTGGTACAATGGCAAACTATCAATTATGGGTGGAGCCTGCCCCTTTCCATCCCAATAAATTGTGGTATCCTGCGGCATTAATAGCTGATTTTTTTTGATTTTCTATTATCAGTTATCCTCGTCGTTATCCTCTCTATAATGTCGAAAACTTTTTGCGTGCTTCTGCCATCCCTAATTTTATACATTAATACAACAACCAGTATTGCTGGCAGTATAAAAAATAATGGCCGTATAACAACCTCTGTATTGGAGGGTTGCCTGGATTTTGGAAAAACAACATGCACCGTACGCAATTCAGTGGCAGAAGCACTATCCTTTTGATAAGGTATTGTAAACGAAACTTCAGTACTATCCTCACTTTGCGGCATATTTTTTAATTTTCCAGTAAATTTTCTTCTTCTTCCCCACCATCCAATAATGGGATGCTACCTACAGATGCACCAGCAATGCCTTTAACAGAACCATACATGCCACTGGTGCTTATCAATACTTTTTCCAGTTGCTTTTCCCTTTCCTTCCACATCTTCTCCATTTGTAAGCGCTCCTTCATTATGCTTTGCTTCATGGCCATAAAGCCTTCCACAATTGCTTCTACCTGCCCCTTAAACTCATTACCGGTTAAATAATTGTATAGCAGCTGCATTTTATCGCCTTTGTTTTCTTCATTCCTGGTAATGTCGTACACTTTTATAATGCCATTGCGCAACAAATGTGCAACGCTGTTAACCTCACTAAAATTGCATATCCAAATACCATCTTTTTCTCCAAACCGCTCCATGTCTTTAGGAAAAGCCTGTGTAACCAAAATTGCCACATCTGCACCGCGGCTGCGCATATCGGCTTTTAATTTATCTACCCAGTTATTGCCCCAAGTTTTGGTACGCTTGCTTTCGTAAATAATTTTGCCACAAACGGTGCCGCTATTATTACGTACTACTTGTACGCAATCCGCGCCTTCCACGCCTTTGCCTACTTCTTCAATAACATCAAAAGGAAAATTTTCTTTTAAGATAGATTCCAGCAAAAGCTCTTGCACCTCGCCCTGGCGCTGCATGGAGCTTTGTTCTGCCTTGCGTTTCATTTCGTCTGCCAGTTTTTTTTGTTCGTTTAACTGCATTTCCAGCTCCTTCACTTTTAGCTGGTAAGATGATTCTTTAAGCAAGTTCTTTTCGTTTTCCTGGCTGCGTATCTGTTCAGAAAGCGTGGCTCTTTCGGACTGCAATTTTTTCTGCAGCGTTATTTCCAGCTCCGCTTCTTTATTATTTAGCACTTGTTCTTTCTGTAAAAAATCAAGTTCTTTCCTGCGTGCTTCTTTTAGTTTTTCCTCGTTATCGGCATTGCTGGTTTGCAGCATGCGTAGTTTATTTTCATAATCGGCAGCAACGCTTTTTTTTACCTGCTCTTGTATCTCTGTTTCAAGGCGTAGCTTTTCCTGCTGTAGCTTTTGGGCAAATATTTCATTTTCCTTTTTCTTTTTTTCTTCAAAAGAGGTTTGGTCTGCCTCCAGTTTTTTCTTTTCTATTTCTATTTTATCAAGCGATTGGTTTAGTTTGTCTTTATACTGTTGCTGGTATTTGTGTTCAATTTCTATTGCTAAAACATTTTCAACATCAAACTCGGTTCCGCAATTGGGGCATTTTATATTAGTAGGCATATTGATTATTTTTTACAAATTAACTATTTTATGGCGGGTTGCTAAAACTTTTGGTTTTTATGTTTTTCAATTGCATCAACATTAATAATTTTCAGTAGCTGAAAATAGTATCGGTTAGGTCCATTAACCTCCATATTAATGAAGGAATATTTTTAATTTAAACGAACTTAATCCCTTGATAATTTAAGCATGTGCAAGTAAATAATAAACCTCGGATTGAAGCGCAAGGGATAGGAACGGAAATCCTTTTTTTGTCGACCGCCTCAAAAAAAGATTGAAGTGCATAGCCCGGCCGAAGGTGCGCCAAAAAATACGTTGCACATAGTTTTTGTACGTCATTATTTTTTGCAGTAATTTGCACCCTGTCTGCGGCGATGGCGAAATTGGTAGACGCACTACCTTGAGGTGGTAACGCTCGTAAGGGCATGGGAGTTCGAATCTCCTTTGCCGCACAAAATGATCCTGGCTTATTGCCGGGATTATTTTTTTAGGAGTATCCTAAATGTAGTGCCCTTGCCGGTTTCAGACGATTTTACAAATAATTCACCTGTATGGTATTGATCGATAATTCTTTTAGAAAGGCTTAAGCCTAAGCCCCAGCCACGCTTTTTTGTAGTAAAGCCAGGGTTAAAAACTTTAGCAATATTCGGTTTGCTGATGCCTTTGCCGGTGTCGCAAACATCAATAATTAATCCGGCAGTTTCTTTTTTAATAGTGATGTTGATGCTGCCTTTTCCATCCATGGCATCCAGTGCGTTCTTTAATAAATTTTCAATTACCCAATCGAATAAGGGCGCATTTATCATGGCATTAATAACGGTTTCGCCAAAAGTGTTGATGCCAAAGCTTACCTTATCTGGCGAACGTCTTTTAATGTATGCCACCATGCTTTCTACCTGCTCCACTACATTCATTTCTTCTAATTGCGGCGTGCTGCCAATTTTTCCAAAACGGTCGCTTACCAGTTTTAAGCGATCTACATCTTTACTCATTTCTGTGGCTATCTTTTCGCTGCCGATATGGTCTTTTAATAATTCTACCCAGCCCTGTAAAGAGGATAGTGGCGTGCCTAGCTGATGGGCCGTTTCTTTCGCCATGCCCGCCCACACCTGGTTTTCGGTAGATTTATTGCGGGTGGTGATAGCAATTAAAGTGATGATGATAAACAGGGCTACAATAAATAATTGTATGATGGGGTAGTACCGTACGCCCTTCAACAAAGCAGATTCGCCATAGTACAAACGGTTGGTCTGTAAAGAATCCATCGGGTTTATCCAGTTAATTGGCGGGTGCAGTTTTTTAAATTCTTTTAGCTTGCCCCACAGGTAAGTACTATCGTTTTTTATTTTGATAGAATCAAGGTTATTGCTTTCGAAAATACTGTCTTTTTCATTTACCGCTATCATCGGGATATCCTTATTGTTCTCTATCAAAATTTTTCCGGAAAGATTGGTGGGCACTATGTTTGGGTTACTGATATCTTTAACTGCTTCTACCCATTGCTCAATTTTTTGGGCCTCCTCAATAGCCAGCTTTTTTGCCAGGTAATTACTGTAAAAAATAGTAGCGCTAACTATGGCAATAGCAATAGCAGCCAACCCGGTACGCCAATTAAAAATTTGAGTAAACATCTGTAAATATAAAATATCGTTATCAAATATAAAATAAGAAATGCTGGCTGTAAAATGAAGTAAGTTTGTGCTGAAACATACAAAAAGCAACACGGCAAATAACTAATGAAAGGATACCCCGGCC
>JAYVUJ010000462.1:0-14347 GCA_043788035.1 Ferruginibacter sp.
CCATTATAAGAATACTGGTAAGCCACTGCCAGCACTTCATCCGACTGCAAAGGCTGCGCAAGCGAAAGGTAACCAACCTGCTTGTTATAAAAATATTGAGATGAATCTAATTTACGGGCAAATATCTTTTCAAAATCCTGTACTGGTGCAAGCCCTCTTGTCTGCAAGCTATTTACTACCAAAGATGGGTTTCGGTTACTGCCGTTAGTGGCAATACTACTATACAGATCGTTGGCGCCATTTGCCGGGTAAGGGTTGCTACTGGTGGGGTTGATGATATCTGAACGGTAAGGATTTTTTTCTCCAAGATCCATCAGCCCAACTACATCCCGTGTATTTGTTGTGCTTCCGTTTTTATTGGTTACCCAAACTTCCATCCGTAAAATTTGCACGGGCGTTGTAACTGCGGGCAATTTCGCCATTACGGTATTGTAATTATCTTTAAAATACTGCCCCAATAAAAAATGGCGGTTTTCTTCGTAGTCATCTGCCTTAAGGTCGATAGTTTGAGAAGAGGCGCCGCCCTGCAAGTTGGCGGATTGCCTGGTTGATTTTTGGTTGGCCAATACTGCTGTTACATTGAGCTTTCCAAATTGCAGCTGTGTTTTTATACCAAACAATTGCTGTGCACCAGGTATAAAAGTACTGCGTGATGGAAATTGTACAGCACCAATTTCTATGCGTTTAATTATTTCATCGTCTACTCCGCTGTAATCAAGTTTCAACTGGTTGTCTTGCCCAAAGTTGGCAAGCGTATTGTAATTAATGGGAAACTTAAGCTTATCGCCAATGCTGGCATTAACATTAACCTGCGCATCCATATTAAAATCGAAACCGCCATTTTTTCTGGCACTTTCTGGCAAAGTAGGGTTTTTTATATTTTGCCCCTGGTAGCCCGCAGTAATATCTACGCTTCCCTGGGGGGTTATATCTATTTTACCATTGCCAAACAAGCGATTAAAAAGGTTATCGTATAAAGACATTTTAGGTTTGGTAAGCTTGCGGTTAAGCAAGTTCATAGTATTGCTGCGCTTTTGAAAATAGTCTACCTCGGCTTGCCTGTTGCGCATGGCCCAATATTCATCAGCAGTATAAATAGTAGGTGTGCGGTAATATTTATCGCCTATTTTTTCGTAAACGGTATATAATTTCGTTTTAAAATCGTATGCTACTGAATCGGTTATATTTTTTGGCTGGTTAAAATCGAAAGTGCTTCTTTTGCCGCTGCTTATAAAATCGCCATGGTTATCGTGTATGGGATATGGCAATCCTTTGGGTAAAGTAGTATCGCCAGCAGCACGGGACCGCAGCGAAGTATCTGTATTTTGAGCAGTAATGGATAACGAAATGGTTAGTAGCAGCACAACCTGCCCTAATCTAAAGCCAATTTTTTTTGGTAATAGTCTTCTCTTAAAAAGCATCCGATAAATCAATTAAAGTAGCAGTCTTCTCAAATGGCTTTTAGGGCTTTTTTTATTAGTTCTTCTAAATTGTTTATATCTGGGCTTGTATGATTAATTTTTTGTATTGCAGATTCAGCCTGGGTACGAGCTATTCCAAGGGAAACCAAAGCATTTAACGCATCTTGCTGCAATCTATTGCCTACCGTTGCGGGTATTGCAAGGTCGGTTGTTGCCTTATTCATTTTGTCCCTTAATTCTAATACCAAACGTTCGGCAGTTTTTTTTCCAATACCTTTTACGCTCTCCAACAATTTTACGTTGTTTTGCACAATAGCACGGCTAACTTCATCTGCTTTTAAGTGAGAAAGCATTAGCCTTGCAGTAGAAGCACCAACGCCAGAAACACTAATTAGCTGTATGAATATCTCTTTTTCTACCTTATCGAAAAAGCCATATAAAGTGTGCCCATCTTCTTTAATCTGCAGATAAGTATATAGTTTGCCTTTATCTAAGCTTTCAATGTGCGCATAGGTGTTTAAGCTAATGTTTAACTCGTACCCCACGCCGTTGATATCTACATAAACCTGCGCAGCATTCTTCATCGTAAATTTTCCTTCCAGGTATGCGTACATATTTTTGATTGAATATGCTGCGAAAATAAGGATATTTTATGAGCGAAACTGCGGCTTTTCAATTTGATGTTTTTACCTATAATTTAATAAAAGCAGTAAGGGCACTAATTTGCTGCGCTAACCAACTGATTTTTTTAAATTATCTTACCACCTAATAAAATTGCCATTAGCCATATTGTAATTTTTGAAACTAAGCCAAAAGCATTGTAATTTTTTTTACTCTATATTTATCGAAACGCGTTATCAAGGCATAACCTTATTACTGCTATAATTTTAAGGGCTTTGATACATCAATATAAAACTTTTTTGCCACTTTTACCAGCAATCATTTGATTTATTTTATTGATAGCAGGCTGGCAATATTAATTTAGGATAAACCAACAAAAGCACGGTATTTATCCTTTAACTTTTTAATGTATTTTTGCGCACTTTCCGGATAACCCAATAACTGAAAAAATAAAATCTTAATTACTATATGCAAAAAATTACTGCAACAATTACCTCGGTTGGTGGCTATGTGCCAGAATATAGATTGACTAATGCTATTTTAGAAACTATGATAGACACCAACGACGAATGGATAAAATCGAGGACGGGGATTGAGGAAAGGCGGATATTAAAAGGCGAAGGGCTGGCCACATCGGATATGGCGATACCCGCAGTGCTGGAGATATGTAAAAAAAGAGGCATTGACCCTTCAGAAATTGATTGCATGATTTGCGCCACCGTTACGCCTGATATGGTTTTTCCGGCAACGGCTAATATTATTTGCGATAAAGTTGGGGCTATAAATGCCTGGGGCTTTGATTTAAGTGCTGCCTGTAGTGGCTTTTTATTTGCGCTTACAACCGGTGCATCCTTAATAGAGAGTGGCCGTTATAAAAAAGTAGTAATTATAGGAGCTGATAAAATGAGTGCCATTGTAGATTATACCGACCGCACCACCTGTATTATTTTTGGCGATGGCGCTGGCGCTATTTTGCTGGAACCAAGCACCGAAGGTTATGGCGTAATGGACAGTTTATTAAAAAGCGATGGTGCCGGCAAAAATTACCTGCACATGAAGGGCGGCGGCTCTTTACACCCAGCCTCTGTAGAAACTATTACCAATAAAGAACATTATATTTTTCAGGAAGGGCAACCTGTATTTAAAGCCGCTGTAAAAAATATGGCCGAAGCCGCTTTTGATTTACTGGAAAGAAATAATTTAACCGGAGAAGACATTAACTGGCTGGTACCGCACCAGGCCAATAAAAGGATAATTGATGCAACTGCAAGCCGGATAGGATTACCGATAGAAAAGGTAATGATAAACATACACCGTTATGGCAATACTACTGCGGGCACCATACCATTATGTTTGTGGGATTGGGAAAGCCAGTTGCACAAAGGCGATAACTTAATATTAGCTGCTTTTGGCGGCGGTTTTACCTGGGGAGCAACTTTGGTCAAATGGGGGTATGATACAGCCCCCATTCATGAAGATAGCAAGGCCTAGGATACTAAAATATTGTAATAAAAAAAGTGGCTAATCAAATAGCCACTTTTTTATTCGTAAAAAATTTTAATACTTACCCTACTTCTTCCGGAGTTGCCGGCATTATTCTTTTAGTGCCTGCATACAATTCATATTCAAACAAACGGCAATCTATTTTACTGGTGTAAAACTCTATACGGCGGCTTGGCTTAAGCCCTATTTTTTTAGCCAGTTCTAAGTTGCCTGTAAATATATAGCCTGTATATCCTTTGCACTTCTTCTTTAAAAAATCGCCTATGCGGGCGTAAGTTATCTGCAATTCCGCAGCCTCTCCCAGCCTGTCGCCATACTCCGGGTTAAAATAAATTATGCCGCTTTGCCCTTCGGGGATGTTGGTAGTTTCAAAATCGCCGGTAGCAAATTGTATCCTATCAGCAACGCCTGCCGCACCAGCATTTATTTTAGAGATGTTGATGGCATCATCGCTGATGTCTGTAGCAATAATGGTTAGCCCGGGCACATCTACAACCGCATCTTTCAATTGCTGTAATTGCTGCTGGTACATTTCTTTTTCAAAACCTATTACATGCATAAAGGCATAGTTGCTGCGATATAAGCCTGGCCTGCGGTTGGTGGCAAGCAAAGCCGCTTCGATAGCTAAGGTAGATGAGCCGCACATTGGATTAATAAAAGGAGATTTCTTATCCCACTTGGTGGCTATTAATGTTGCCGCTGCCAATGCTTCCAACATAGGTGCTTTACCGGGTATTTTTCTATAGCCATGCTTAGATAAAGTTTCGCCAGACGTATCAATAAAAATCTCCGCAATGGATTCTTTCCAATATAAATGTATTACTGTCTTATCCAGTTCCGGGCCAGCATTTGGGCGTTGGCCTATTTTTTCCCTAAACCTATCCGCAATGGCATCTTTCACTTTTACATTGGCATATAAAGAGTTGTTGATGGTATCATTATCTACATTGCTGGTGATGGAAAAATAACCGTCCGCAGCAATGATTTCTTCCCATTCAAAATCAAGCAAAGACTTGTATAAATCTTCTGCATTATGGGCAGTTACTTCTTTTATAGAAAACAATACCTGGCTAGCGCAACGCAGGTTTAAGTTAAGGCGTATGCAGTCTGCTAAACTGCCGTCTAGTTCTACACCGGTCTTAAAAACCCGTACGGGCTTAAAGCCCAGCTCTATAATTTCTTGCTGTAAAAAGGGCGATAGCCTGTTGCTGCAGGTTACGATTATCCTGTTAGTGGTAGTAAAAATTTGCATAGCTGCAAAAGTAAACAATACAAATCGCTTATAAGATTTTGGCCGGCAAGGCGGTAAGGCATTTATTTTAACCACTATTAAAACATGCGGCCTGTAAAGAAGAACCTTTAAACACTTTACCGCCTCACCGGCAAAACAAAAAAGAATTATATTGCATAATGGACTTTCAAAAAGATATACGTTTGGCTGTATTGATAGATGCGGACAATGTGCCTTACAGCAATGTAAAAGGCGTTATGGAAGAGATTGCAAAATATGGCACGCCAACCTTTAAAAGAATTTATGGCGACTGGACAAAGCCAACGGTTAGTGGCTGGAAGAATGTGCTGCTTGAAAATGCCATTACGCCCATACAGCAATACAGTTATACCACTGGTAAAAATAGTAGCGACAGCGCATTGATTATTGACGCGATGGACATTTTGTACTCTGGAAAAGTTGATGGGTTTTGTATTATTAGCAGCGATAGCGATTTTACAAGGCTTGCTACCAGGCTGCGGGAAGCCGGCATGAAAGTATTTGGCATTGGGCAAAAGAAAACGCCTAACCCATTTATTGTTGCCTGCGATAAATTTATTTACATGGAAATTATTCCGCAATTTGAAAGCAATGAAACGGAAACTGGAGCAGCTACGCCAAAGAAAAAAGCCGCCAAACCGCAGCCCAAAGCGGTTGTTGATAAAGTAAACAGGGAAACGCTTAAATTGATTGCCGCTACTATTAATGATTTGGCAGATGAAAATGGCTGGGCGTTTCTAAGCGACCTTGGAAATCTGGTATTGAAAAAACAACCCAACTTCGACTCCAGGAATTATGGCTTTTCAAAACTGATGCCTTTAATAAAATCGTTGCCGCAATTTGAAATTGATAAACGAGAGACAGATAAGGGTAGTAAATTAATTATTATCCGCAATAAAGAATTATAAGATTATAAGATTAGTCTATTATTTATTATTGGCTACCGCACCATTAACAATTATTTTATTTAAGGGCTATGTTAGAAAAGTTTGGTATTAATGGTATTTACATTGTGCATGCAAAAAAAGGGTACGAATACCATGAAGAGCGGATCAATAAACTGTTTGCTACATTAGGGCTGCATTTTGAATTAGTAACTGATGGCGACCCTGCTAATTTTAATAATGGGCTACTGAAAAAGTATTTTACTGATGACATCAGGCAGGTATTGTCTGACGGGGTATTGAGCTGTACGCTGAACCATATTTTAGGTTATGAGCGCATGGTTAAAAATAAAAACCGCTTTGCTATTGTATTTGAAAACGATCCGTTTTTTTTAGGGGATTTTGTACAACAGATTAAAAAGATAGCTGCCGAGGCTGCTACTTTGCAACCAGGCTTTTTAATATCGCTGGAAAATACTACGCTTAAATTTCCAGCTTATAAACAATTAAAAAAAGGACAGTTATTATATCCTTCTACCTATGGGCGCTGTGCCGGTGCATATATGCTAGATTTACAGGCTGCAAAAAATATTTTGAAAGAACTAGAAACCAATAAATGCAGGCAGGTTATAGATTGGTGGCACAATACGTTAATTGACAGAAAAGTAATAAGCATGTACTGGGCAGACCCGCCAGTAACAGAACAAGGCTCACATAATGGGATGCTATCTGCTGGCATATCTACAAAGAAAAAAAGCCTGCAGCGCCGCATTGCGTGGCTGGCGCAAAAATATTACAAAACGTATATTACGAGGTGGTTTAAGTAATTAGGGATGGGATGAAAAAGTGAGCTTTTATAACTATATTAACATGGATTAACAAATAAAGTGAAGGCATTTACTTGCTGCATAAGCCCCATACATAGTGGAAAAAGATCCCTGAAAAACAAAAGTGCAAACGTGCGACGCCTGTGAAGATCCACATAGCTATGTATTGGGCGGGACAACAAAAAACATTATAGTAAAACCAAGCATTTTTCTAGGCTGTCTTTCCAAAATGGTATTGCGACCTGGAAAGTTTGTTGAATTTTTGTTGTATCCATTACCGAATACGCAGGGCGTTTTGCTGGTGTTGGAAACTGTGTTGTAGGGATTGGATTAACCAAGCATTTGCTGCCGGATAACTCTTTAATGGCATCTGCAAACTGGTACCAGCTAATAATACCCGTGTTGGAATAATTATAAATGCCTGCTTGCTGGCTTACTTTCTCCGACTGTATAATTTGCATGATCGCTGTTGCCAGGTCTGCCGCATAGGTTGGGCAGCCTTGCTGGTCGCTTACTACATTTAATTGCTCTTTCTCTTTCATTAAGCGCAGCATCGTTTTCACAAAATTATTACCGAAACTGCTATACACCCACGAGGTGCGGATGATGATACTTGCAGGGTTATGTTGTTGCGCTAACTCTTCGCCTTTTAATTTAGTGGCGCCATACCTGTTTACTGGTGCTACCCGATGTGTTTCTGTATAAGGCGAAGTAGCGGTACCATCAAAAACATAATCGGTTGAAACATGTATGAACAGTGCATGGTAGGTTTTACAAAGCTCCGCCAAATTACCTACAGCAGTTGCATTTATAAGCAACGCATTTTCGTATTCCACTTCGGCTTTATCTACTGCTGTGTAAGCGGCGCAGTTTACACAATAATTAATTTTATTAGCATTGAAATATATTGCTGTTGCTTCAACATCCTCAATAGCCAGCTCATGCCGGGTTACAAATAAAAAATTATAGCCAGGGTAAGCAGCTGCTGCCACCCTCATTTCGTTGCCCAATTGCCCGTTGGCACCTGTTACCAGGATGGTCTTTTTTTCTATCACGGTAACTAAATTAAAAAATGAAATTACTTATGCAATTATCTATTCCCGCAAGCGCCAGGTCTTTAGCAGCCACTATTGCCTTATCAGCAGGCACCCGCCAATCGATAGCTAACTTTGGGTCGTTATACATCAGCCCGCCTTCGCTTTCTTTACTATAAAATGCATCGCACTTATACAATACTTCTGCAGTTTCGCTTAGTACAGAATAGCCGTGTGCAAAACCTTTTGGCACCAGTAATTGCTTTTTATTTTCGGCTGATAATTCTATGCTATACACTTTGCCGTACATGGGCGATCCTTTACGTATATCTACCACCACATCTAAAATAGAACCGCTTAATGCCCGTACTAATTTTGTTTGTGCATTAGGATTTTGCTGAAAGTGCAAGCCGCGTATAACACCATAAGTAGACCTGGCTTGATTATCTTGTACAAACTTCATTGTTGCACCTTCTGCTAAAAATGTGTTTTCATTGTAGCTTTCAAAAAAATAACCACGGTCATCATTAAATACCCGTGGTTCGTAAACAAATAATCCTGAAAAGTCGGTTGCAGTAAACGGCATAAAATAATTGTAGTTTAGGTATATAAATTTTTGAAAAAGTTGATTGTTTCTGTTAAGCCATCTTCAAATTTCTTGGTAGGCTGATACTGTAGCAAATTTTTAGCCAAAGAGATGTCTGCTAATGAATTCCTTATATCGCCTGCCCTGGGTTCTCTATAGATTGCCTCAAAATTACTTTGTAAATGTTCTTTGCAGGCATTGTACAAATAATTAACTGAAAAATTTTCTCCTATGGCTACGTTGTAAATTTTATTGAGTGCTTCGGCATTTTCTGTGAGCATTCCTTTTACATTTATTTGTACCGCATTATCTACAAAAGTAAAATCCCTGGTTTGTCCGCCATCCCCATTTATATAAACGGGCTGTTGTTTCATAATACCTTTTACAAATAATGGAATTACAGCTGCGTAGGCGCCATCAGGATCTTGCCGTGGGCCAAAGATATTGAAATACCTGAAACCCATCAACTTAATACCATATACATCAGCAAAAACCTGGGCATACAATTCGTTTGTTTTTTTTGTTGCTGCATAAGGCGAAAGGCAATTACCAATGCGCTCTTCTACTTTTGGCAAAGTGGGTTCATCACCGTACACGGATGAAGAAGAGGCATATACAAACTGCTTTACATTATTGTCTACTGCGGCTTTCAGCATGTTTACAAAACCGCCTACGTTTACTTCATTAAAATAAATTGGCTCTTTAATGGAACGTGGTACAGAGCCCAGCGCAGCCTGGTGGCTTACATAATTCATACCGGTACATGCATTGTTGCAAGTATCGATGTTTCTTATATCGCCTTCAATAAATTCAAAATTATTGTATTGCCTCAATATGCCGAGGTTGCTTTGAAAACCATTTACCAGGTTATCCAGCACCCTAACTTTTTTAGCTCTATTTTTTAAAAGATATTCTGCGATATGGCCGCCAATAAAACCAGCACCGCCAGTTATTAAAAAAGAATCTTCACTAATATTTTTTGTATGAAATGTAGTACTCATTGCTTCAAATTATGTTATGGAAAGTTATCGCCTTTAAGCCGGATGTTATTTAACCAGCTAACGTAAAAAAAACTATTACAAGCTCCAATATTGCCGGCTGCTTATCTTGCCCCGGTAAATACCTTTAAGGTCTGCAATAATTGCTGTTGGTTTAGTAATGCCTTCAAAATAACTTTCTTCCAATAGTTTATAAGTGTTGTGGGGTACTGCTACTATCACTGCGTCGTAATTGGATCCAACATCCGTAACCAGCCCAAACCCATACTCATGCATCGTTTCACTGCTATCTGCGAAAGGGTCAGAAACATCTACATTTAACGAGTACGATTGTAGTTCTTTCACTACATCTGAAACTTTACTGTTGCGGATATCACTTACATTTTCTTTAAACGTAGCGCCCATTACTAACACTTTAGCATCTTTTACATTACTAATGCTTTGTATGATGTGCAACAATATTTTCTTTGCAATGTATGCCGCCATGCCATCATTAATAACCCTACCCGCTAAAATAACCCGGCTATGATAGCCAAGCTGGCCGGCTTTATGGGTAAGGTAATAAGGGTCTACACCAATGCAATGCCCGCCAACAAGGCCCGGCTGAAATTTTAAAAAATTCCATTTAGTGCCGGCTGCTTCCAGTACTTCAAAAGTGTTGATACCCATTTTATCAAAGATGATGGAAAGCTCGTTCATTAGTGCAATGTTGAGGTCACGTTGCGTATTTTCGATAATTTTAGCGGCTTCGGCCACCATAATGCTTGATGCCTTATGTACACCAGCAGTAACTACTAATTCATATACTTTTGCCACCTCTTCTAAACTTTCTGCATCGCAGCCACTAACTACTTTTATTATTTTTGCAAGAGTATGTTCTTTATCGCCTGGGTTTATCCTTTCAGGCGAATAGCCTACTTTAAAATCAATAATACTTTTTAGGCCACTCAGCTTTTCAATTATTGGTACGCAATCTTCTTCGGTACAACCGGGATAAACAGTACTTTCAAAAACTACATAATCTCCTTTTTTAATTACTTTGCCAATAGTTTCACTGGCTCTTTTTATGGGTATTAAATCTGGCACATTGCTTTCATCTACGGGTGTAGGAACGGCAACAATAAAAAAATTCGCTTGCTTTAATACTTCCAGGTCTGCTGTAAATTCTATATCGCAGCCTTCAAATGCGGCTGCTTCTAATTCCTGGCTGGGGTCAATGTTGTTGCGCATCATCTCAACCCTTTTCTCATTTACATCAAAGCCAATTACACTTATTTTTTTTGCAAATTCTAATGCTATCGGCAGGCCTACATAGCCGAGGCCTATTAATGCTAATTTTTTATTTTTATTGAGAAGCTGGTTGTACATGGTATACTTTGGAGTTTAATATTTATACATTTTAAATAGCATAAACAGGTTAGGGGTGACGGAGTAAGGTAATATAATTTTTTTTTCGTTACACTTTTTCAAATACTTGGTTAGGCTAAAATGTTTACGTCACAACCCACCAGGTAATTTAAGTGGCAATTGTGACGTAAACTGTTTTTTATAATTAAGATGCTTCTACACTTTTGCTATAAAACCTAGCAATAATATTGTGCCAACGATAACTATTTAAAATCCTTTGGAAGCTTGTATAATTCTTCTTTTGATAAAGACTTGAAATACTCGTAAGTGATTTTAAGCCCTTCTGCCCTGTTTACTTTTGGCTGCCATCCTAAAAGCTCCTGCGCTTTGGTGATGTCTGGCTTCCGCTGTTTTGGGTCATTTACCGGCAACGCTTCGTAAATAATTTTTTGGGTAGTGCCTGTAAGTTTAATAATTTCTTCGGCAAAATCTTTTAATGAAATTTCATCGGGGTTGCCAATGTTAACCGGGTATGCATAATCGCTCATCAACAAACGGTATATACCTTCTACAAGGTCATCTACGTAACAAAAACTTCTTGTCTGGCTGCCATCGCCAAATACAGTAAGGTCTTCTCCACGAAGTGCTTGGCCAATGAATGCAGGCAATGCACGCCCGTCATTTAGCCTCATCCGGGGACCATAAGTATTAAATATCCTAATTATCCTGGTTTCTATATGGTGAAACGTATGGTAAGCCATAGTAATCGCTTCCTGAAAGCGCTTAGCCTCATCATAAACACCTCTTGGCCCAACCGGATTTACATTGCCAAAGTATTCTTCTGTTTGTGGATGTACCAGCGGGTCGCCATAAACTTCACTGGTAGATGCCACTAGTATCCTTGCTTTTTTTGCAAAGGCTAGGCCAAGGCAATTATGGGTACCAAGCGATCCCACCTTTAAAGTTTGTATGGGTATTTTTAAATAATCTATCGGGCTGGCAGGAGAAGCAAAGTGAAGGATATAATCAAGCTTACCGGATACATGTATAAATTTGGAAACATCATGATGGTAGAACTCAAATTCCTTTAACGGAAAAAGGTGCTCAATATTTTTAAGGTCTCCTGTTATCAGGTTATCCATCCCAATAACGTGAAAACCTTCTTTAATAAAACGGTCGCAAAGATGAGACCCCAGAAAGCCTGCCGCGCCAGTTATTAATATTCTTTTACTTGCCACTGCTATAAAAATTTATGATGAAAAATTTTATTTCGATGTATGATACCAAACGCCTGTTAAACTATAGTTTGCTGTGGTAAGCTACTGCCCTATTTGTTTACGCCCAATGCTAACATAATAGAAACCGAGGTCCTGCATCTGGCTTAGGTCAAATAAATTCCTACCGTCAAAAATCACTTTATTTTTCAGTAAAGAAGATATTTTGTTAAAGTCCGGCTGCCTGAATTCGCTCCATTCAGTAGCTATTACCAAAGCATCGGCATCTTTTAATGCATCATATTGGCTTTCTGCGTAAGTGATTTTATCACCCAGCAGGTCTTTTACATTTTTCATTGCTTCTGGGTCAAAGGTAGATACAGTTGCTCCGGCTTCCAGTAGCGCATCAATAATATACAGGGCTGGTGCTTCACGGATATCATCTGTATTAGGTTTAAAGGCCAAACCCCATATCGCAATTTTTTTGCCTTTTAAATCGTTTTTAAACCAAGCCTTTATTTTAGGTATTAAATGAAGTTTTTGTCTTTCATTTACATCCATTACTGCATCCAGTATCTTAAAACTATAGTTTACTTCTGTTGATGATTTGGCCAGTGCCTGTACATCTTTAGGGAAGCAGCTTCCGCCGTAGCCAATACCGGGAAATAAAAAGCGCCTTCCTATACGTTCGTCGCTACCCATCCCTTTTCGTACCATATCCACATCTGCACCTAACAATTCGCATAACTGGGCAATTTCATTCATAAAGGTAATTTTTGTGGCAAGAAAAGAGTTAGCGGCATATTTTGTAAGCTCCGCACTTTTTTCATCCATAAAAATTATTGGGTTTCCCTGGCGCACAAATGGCCCATATAAATCGCTTAATATTTTTTTTGCCCTGTCGGAACTGGTGCCTATAACCACCCTGTCTGGCTTCATAAAATCATCTACCGCAACGCCTTCCCTTAAAAACTCCGGGTTGCTTACAATATCAAAAGTGCCTTTAACGCCTCCATTGGCTAGCAAAGCAGCTTCTACTTTATCTGCAGTTCCTACTGGCACCGTGCTTTTGTCAATAATTATTTTGTAATCGCCTTTTTTAATAAGTGCGCCTAAATCTTTTGCAACTCCCAATATATATTTCAAATCGGCACTTCCATCTTCGCCTGGTGGTGTTGGCAAAGCTAAAAATATAATCTCTGCCCCTTCAATACCTTCAGCAAGAGAAGTTGTAAAATGAAGCCGGTTTTCTTTTTGGTTCCTTAAAAATATCTTTTCCAGCCCTGGCTCGTAAATGGTTATTTTGCCCGAAGCCAACTTATCTACTTTACCTTTATCAATATCTACGCATATAACTTCGTTACCTGTTTCTGCAAAGCAGGTACCTGTTACCAAGCCTACATATCCTGTTCCGATTACTGCAATTTTCATAACTAATTTTGGTTTATGTAATTTAAAATGTTTGAAACAATGAATGATTGTTGTTCTTCATCTAACTCACTATGTATAGGTATTGAAATAACTCTTTCTGTTAACCAGTCTGTTACCGGTAAATTAAATTGGTTGCCACCAAAAGATGCAAACATTTTTTGACGATGGCACGGCAGGGGATAATAGATCATAGAAGGCACGCCATTATCGGATAAATACTTGCCTAGCCCGTCTCTATCCACATTATTTAAAATTAAGGTATATTGATGAAATACATGGCTGCTATATGGCGCCCTGTATGGCGTAGTAATTTTTTGCTGGCCTGCAAAAGCCTTGTCATAATACTCCGCGGCTTTTATCCTGGCAGCAGCATACTCATCCAAATGCGTTAGTTTAATATCTAGTATTGCGGCTTGCATCGCATCCAGTCTACTGTTGCAGCCTACTACATCATGATAGTACCGCCTGTTTTGCCCATGTGCTGCTATCATTTTTAATTTTTCAGCTAACGCATCGTCGTTAGTAAATATTGCGCCGCCATCACCAAAAGCGCCCAGGTTTTTTGAGGGATAAAAAGAGGTTGTGCCTATGTGCCCAATGCTTCCGGTTTTTTTTACTGTACCATCGCTGAAAGTATAATTGCAGCCGATAGCCTGTGCATTGTCTTCAATTACAAATAAATTATGCTTTTTGGCAATAGCCATTATTTTCTCCATCTCGGCGGCATGCCCGTATAAATGTACCGGTAATATCGCTTTTGTTTTTGGGGTGATGGCTTTTTCAATTGCCGAGGCATCCATACAGAAAGTCTGCTTGTCAACTTCAACAAAAACAGGCGACAGGTGCAATAATGCAGCAGCTTCTACGGTAGCTATATAGGTAAACGAAGGCGTAATTATTTCATCACCAGGCTGCAGCCCAATTGCCATCATGGCAATTTGTAGTGCATCGGTACCATTGGCACAGGGGATAACATGCTTTACGCCATTATAAATAGCCAGGTTTTGCGCAAAATCGTTTACAACCTTGCCGCCGATAAACATCGTACTTTCCATTACACTCAAAACAGCTGCATCTACTTCAGTCTTAATTTTGAAATATTGCGTCTTTGTATCTACCATTTGAAGTGACCTCATATATCCTTTTTTTTCGATGGCAAAGATAGGGATTCAAGCTCAGTTTTAATTTTGGGTCTCTTGTGAGAAAGGCAG
>JAYVUJ010000463.1:0-3641 GCA_043788035.1 Ferruginibacter sp.
CGATAATTCGCTGCTAATGCTATCCTGATAAAGCGGGTAATATTGCTGGTAGCCATTTAAGGAAGCTGCTGTTGTTAGCCCCATTAATTTAAATTGGCTTTCAATATAAGCTGCTGCTTTGCGCTGGCCTTCGGTACCTGTTTCACGGCCGTCCATTTCGGTGCTGGCAATAATGGTGAGGTGCTTTTTTAGTCCTGCGCTGGTGATGGTATTAGCATAAGTGGCAGCAGCATCGGTTTGGGCAAAGGAAATTAATTGAAGAGATAGTAGTAAGCCGGAAAGGCAAAACATTTTTTTCATGGAAAAAGAATTTTAGAATTGAAAATAAGGAAAATATAGGATGTAGGATGTAGGATGTGTGCTATATGCTGAATGATTTTTTTCAGGTCGTCTAAATTGGTTGCTTGTTAATTAATTTAAAGGGTAAGTAGTTTGTTCGCAAACGGCATTTTCGTATACATAAGGCGCTACTTTTTTTTATTTTCTTGATAAAAAAAAAGAAAAAATCAAGGCTCCAAATTGAAAGGCCGTAAGAGCAACCCGCATTTGCGAAGGAACTGCGTAATTGTATTAATTAACCCGTTTTTTCTCTTTTGCTTTTCAATCTTTTGAGTATAAAGATTCAGGAATATTAAAGACGGCTATTCGCATTGCTACGTGATGGATAGCAACGGAAATCCTTTTTTGTCGGACCGTCCGCAAAAAAAGATTGTAGTGGATAGCCCGGTCACCGCTTGCGCAGCTTAGGTGGCACGCCCAACTAATTTTTTTGAATGGTGTGTATTTAGCAAGGCATCTTACTAATCCGTTGCTGGTGACGGCCGGATTCAAAAGCGGTAGTCATAAAAATATCGAGCATTTTTTCTGCATCGCCATCCCTTACAAAACGGGCGGGTATGCAAAGTATGTTGGCGTTATTATGCTTGCGGGCAAGTTGAGCCAACTCTTCGCCCCAGCAAATGGCGGCCCTTATTCCCTGGTGCTTGTTGGCTGTAATGGCTACTCCATTGGCGCTGCCACATAATAAAACACCAAAAGCTGCTTCGCCGTTTTCAACCGCATTTGCTACCGGATGCGCAAAATCCGGGTAATCGACCGATTCTTTATTGAAAGTGCCAAAGTCTCTAAACAATAAGCCTTCTGCTTCTATAAAAGAGATAAGGTCTTCTTTGCAATCGAAGCCGGCATGGTCGCAGCCGATTGCTATTGGCAATTGAAAGTTAAATACAGACATAGCATTGATTGATAATTGATGAATGGATAATACCGTTGAATTGATAATTTTTTAAGGGATAGGCAATACCGAAATGTACTACAAATTTAATCCATTATCCATTAAAAAACTATCAATTATCCATTAAGAGCCTAACTCCATTCTTTTTCTTCTTTGGCTTTTTTTCTATCTACACTGCTTGCCAATAAGATGCTTACCCAATATAAAAGTACCAATGGTATGGCCACTAAAAATTGGCTGGTCCAATCTGGCGAAGGCGTAATTACCGCTGCAACAACCAATATGATAACGAAGGCGAACTTAAAATATTTTTTTAGCATGGCACCTGTTACAATACCAATTTTAGCGAGCACAAAAGCCAGTACGGGCAGCTCAAACGCTATGCCACAGCCAAGTATAAGGTTGGTAAGGCTATCTACATAATCGTTTATAGATGGGCGGTATTGTATCATGGCCGACTTGCCTAAAGTAAAGCTTGCTAAAAAGTTAAAAGTAAAAGGCGCTAGCAGGTAGTAGCCAAATACTGCACCGGTAAAAAAACATATTGATACAAAGAAGATGCTGTTTTGGCCATATTTTTTTTCTTTGGGAGAAAGGGCTGGCTTAATAAAACGCCATAGTTCCCAAAAAATATATGGAAAGGCAACTATTACGCCGCCTATCATGGCAATGTTAATGGCGGAGGTAAAAGTGCCGTTTACTTCTGTTACCTGAAAATTAATAACGATGACGGGCATACAAAAACTGTTGCCTAAGTGCAGCCAGTTACCAAACCTGCACAAGGCTCCGTAAGTAAAAAAACTTGGGAAGGTGGGGGCAAGGATAATGGTATCGTACACCCAATCTATATACACAAATATAAGGATAGCCGCTACCAGCCAAACTATCAGGCTACGGATAATGTGCCAGCGCAATTCTTCAATGTGGTCGAAGAAGGTCATTTCTGCAGGTTGTTCGCCTTTATCTTTACCTCCTATCCGATTAAAAAAAGACTTCCTTTCTGATGCCGATGTTGCCAAATTATTTTTATTGGATTGATGATTTAATTTTTAGCCTTTATAAAACTGGGTACAAAAATAAAATTCTTTTACCATATCAACTATTGCTTAACACTTGATATTTGTTTTACGTTGCCGGTACGTTTTAATGCCCCCCACCCTTGCAGCTCTCCTTTTATGGCAGTGCTGAATGATTTGATTATGATATAGTACATCAGCTGGCGATAAACCAGCCGTTGCGGTATCATCCAGATTAGCTTTTTATAATCTTCTTTTTCAAAAGCAAATGCCAGTGCGGCGCCAGCTACATCTACCAAAGTAAATATTATGTAGTAAATAACAATGTGCATGATGCTGGCAGGTATTAAGCCAAGCCCTGCGGCAATAAGGCTTAGCACCAATATTAAATCTGCCAGGGGCGCTAAAAATGGCAATATCATTTGAAAAATTAGAATATTGGGCATAGCGACCATGCCGAAATTTTTATACTTAGGGTTGAACACGGCATCCCGATGTTTCCAAAAGCATTGGATAACGCCAAAGCTCCAACGAAAGCGCTGTTTCATAAACTGCTTCATTGTTTCGGGTGCTTCTGTGTAAGAAAGCGCATCGTTGCAGTTGCGCACTTTATACCCAATACGGTGCAAGCGCATGGTAAGATCGCAATCTTCTGCCAGCGTATCGGTTGTTAAGCCGCCTGCTTCAATAACAGCAGCTTTTCTAAAGGCACCAATAGCACCTGGCACCACGGTTATACAGTCTAATAAATCGAAAGCCCTGCGGTCAAAATTTTGTGAGGTAATATACTCAATGCTTTGCCACTTAGTAATCATATTTATTTCATTGCCTACTTTAACGTTGCCGGCTACTGCCGCCACATCATCGCTGGTAAACTTCTGCATCAGCTTGGATACTGCATCTGTTTTTAGTTGGGTATCTGCATCTATACAAATTACAAATTCACTTTCAGCATAAGCAATGCCTACGTTTAATGCCGAGGCTTTACCGCCATTTGGCTTAGTGTACACTTTTACATTTTCTACACCTTTAAAAGCTTCGCTTACGGTGGTAAAGGTGCTATCCTTGCTTCCATCATCAACAAATACTACCTGCAAGTTCGGGTAATCCTGCTGTAGCAAGCTATTCACTGTTCTTACGGCATTTACTTCTTCGTTATAGGCTGGTACTATAATACATACCAGCGGCATATTATCGGCTGCCCAAAGCGGTGCAAATACCTGGCTGGCTTCTTTCTTTTTATTTATGCCTGCAAGTATGGCCATAACAACCATCCTGCCAATAGAAAGTATAATGCCTACAATAAATAGTGCGAATAGAATATGGCTTCCCCAATAGGCGGCTTCTGCAAAAAAGAAATTTAGTTTACGCATCCAGCCATCTTTGCTTGG
>JAYVUJ010000464.1:0-2306 GCA_043788035.1 Ferruginibacter sp.
CCTTTAACGTTAAACAACGGTACTGCTTTTCCTTACCGTAACATTATTTTGTTTTTAGCTTTTGTAGTAATTTTTATAACCTTAGTTGTACAGGGCTTAACCTTGCCATTGCTTATCCGTTGGTTAAAAGTAGATAAAATAACAACGTTGCATAAGGAGGATAAAGAGCTGGACTTACTGCTGGTGCACCAAGCAGTTGATTTTGTTGAAAATAATTTTCCGGTAGTGCTGGAGCCACAGGTGCACGAAATTATAAGGAAACGGTACGATGCCCAGATAATTAAGCTAAATAAAGAATTAAGGCAAATAGAGCGATCCGGCAAGCTGTCTAGAAAAGTAACCTCCGCGCCAATGCTGCAATTACTGCTTTCACAACTAGAAATAGCAAAATTTCAAAGAGAGCTACTTATCAAATTTCATAAAGAAGGCAGCTTTAGCGACGAAGCCATCCGCCATGCAGAACAGGAATTGGATATTGAAGAGTTGCGGTTGAATGGGTTGATTGAAAAAAATGAGAAGTGATTTTTTAAGAATTTAAAATTAAGAATTATGAATCAATAGCGTTAAGTTAAGCGGATTTCGCCCCGCAAGGCCAAGCTTCCATCTCCCTTGGAGAGGTGCTGGGGGTGAGGAAAAAAACGGAGCAATCCTTAATTTAACGGCATCGAATTATGAAGTAAGGATTCTTTCGGATAAAAGCATTGCTTTTTCAACGGGTATGTAAAAAGTTTTACTAAATATTTTTAAGTTGGTAAGATGATATTCTTGCAAAAGCAAAATGTATTTGCTGTAGTAGCAATAACAAATACTTTTTTATGATTTGCTATTTCTAGTGCTCATTATTACCGTAAACGCAAAGCACATCACGCTAAAAAAAACATACCTGCTTATTTATTGCGGCAATAACAATTCAATAAATATTTAATTTAAATTGCGGCACGGTATTATAGTTACCAATGCTTATAAACCTTTAAGTTTTTATGAAATTACTTCCTTCATCAGCCACGCCATTTTACACAAAAATGGCTATGGTATTGGTAAGCCTTATTGCTCTTGGTTATTTATGTGTATTGGGCAAAGAGGTGTTAAGCCCTTTATTATTTGCTTTGTTATTTTCTATTTTATTATTGCCTTTTGCCAGCTTTTTAGAAATGCGCTTAAAGTTTCGCCGTAGTGCAGCGGCTGGTGTTTCAGTTATACTGCTTATTTTTTCAATAGGGCTTATATTGTACCTGGTAGCTTCGCAAATTACAGGGCTGGCAAGCGATTGGCCACAATTTAAGCTACAGTTTAATGCCAGTATGCAAGCGTTTCAACACTGGATTAGTACCCAATTCCACGTAAACATAAGCAAACAAATGACGTACATCAACACGGCTACTACTGGTTTATTATCTGCCAGTACCGGAGTTATTGGCGCTACCGTTATTTCTGTTTCAGGCATTATGCTATGGCTGGTTTTTACCATGATCAATACTTTCTTTTTACTGTTTTACCGCAGGCATATTGTTACTTTTTTAGTAAAGGTTTTTCAAGAAGATAATGAAGCGGTTGTGTACGACATCATTGCCGAGATACAGTTTATGATGCGTAAATATATTCTCGGCCTATTGCTGGAAATGGCCATTGTTACTATTGTGCTTTGTGCCGTTTTTTGGCTGCTGGATATTAAGTACGCTTTTTTGCTGGGCATCATCACCGGGCTATTTAATATCATCCCATACATAGGTATTTTTACCGCACTGCTCTTTAGCATGCTGGTAACTTTTGCCACCGCCGCTGCTACTACCAAAGTACTACTGGTACTGGTTGCCGTTGTTGTAATGCACCTTATCGATAGCAATGTGCTGCTGCCAATGATAGTAGGAAGCAAAGTAAAAATAAACGGGCAAATAACATTGCTCGGCGTAATTGTGGGCGAAATGATGTGGGGCATACCAGGCATGTTTTTATCCATACCTGTAATAGCAATAGCCAAAATAGTATTCGACAGAGTAGAAAGCCTTAAGCCCTGGGGCATGCTGATAGGAGATGAAAAAGATGAAGCACAGCCACAACCGTTGAAACAAGAAATAGAAGTATCGGGAGTTTAATTTTTATTATTTATGCTTTTTTGTTGTTGTCGCTTACAGGTTCAATTTTCTTTAAAGCTACCATGCTAACAAATTCTTAATTCATAAATTCAATGCCGTTAAGTTAAGGATTTACATGTTTTTCTTTACCTCACCCTGACCCTCTCCAAAGAAAAGGAAAGGTCTAAACTTAACAGCATTATTTCTTAATTCTTACTTAAATTTCTGTAGCCC
>JAYVUJ010000465.1:0-6829 GCA_043788035.1 Ferruginibacter sp.
ATTAACACGCCAGAAAATTATTCGGAAAATGTAGCGAAGCATATTGCCAACTTAACCGGGCTGCCTTTTATAACTGCAGAAAATAAATTTGAAGCTTTAGCCGCCCACGATGCTATTGTGGAAACCCATGGTGCCTTAAAAATGGTAGCAGTTAGTTTAATGAAGATCGCTAATGATATCCGCATGCTATCCTCTGGCCCGCGTTCTGGTATTGGTGAATTGCATATTCCGGATAATGAGCCAGGTTCATCCATTATGCCTGGCAAGGTAAACCCTACGCAATGCGAAGCACTCACAATGATTGCCGCACAAGTTATGGGCAACGATGTTACCATCGGCATTGGCGGAAGCAACGGCCATTTTGAACTGAATGTTTTTAAGCCGGTAATGATATTTAATTTTTTACACAGTGCCCGCTTAATTGGCGATGGCTGTGTTTCATTTAACGATAAGTGTGCTATTGGGCTGGAACCGATAGAAGCAAATATTAAAAAACACGTTGATAATTCATTGATGCTGGTAACATCCCTTAATACAAAAATTGGGTATTACAAAGCAGCAGAGATTGCGCAAAAAGCACATAAAGAAGGCACTACTTTAAAAGAGATGGCCGTAAGATTAGGCTACATAACGCCACAAGAATTTGACGAATGGGTGATACCCGCCAACATGGTTGGCAAACTAAATTAAAAAAAAGGGCATCCAATTGGATGCCCTTTTTTTTATTTAAAACTATACACTAATAAAAAAACATTTTTACTGCCCTAAATGCTAAAACAAGCATCTCTGTATTTTTAAAATTATTTTCATTACTAAAACTAAAATATTTTTACTTTCCGCCTTCTTTCTCTTACTTAGTATCTTTTACTTAAAAAAGATAATAATATAAAATAAAAATTTACCTCTAAAACAAAAGCGGCTAATAAAAAAATATAGAAAGACGTTTTTTTAAAATTCAAATTTCTTTTTTTAGGTATCTATAATTAATTAAATACTTCTGGTTACGCCATCAAATTAGCGTCATATTTAAGTGAATGCAATCAATGGTTAGCAAGGTAAAACACTTATCATTATTAGGGTAAAGGCTCTTTTAATTATTAGGTAATTATACTATTAAGGTCTGTACTTTTCGTTTAAAAATTCGTAAAAACATCACCTTAAATAAAAAAACTACTATCCAGCAGCAGCTTTATTGTTAACAAAAAAATTAGGTGTTCAAATAAAAAATTAGTTAAAATATATTTCAATAATACTCGTTATTACTGCAATAAAATAGCGTTGCTATTGAAAACATCTATTGCTATTAAAAAATAGGCTATGATAATCCGGCCATCAAAAATTTATTTCCCTGAAACTGTTTGCTTTTTGCAGCAGCCATACTTGTATATATTTAAAATATTTTTTTCAGCTTATAGCCATAACATTTCCCGTAATTACATAGCCACCTGTAGTAAAAAAATTACGGCAGTAAAAAACAGCCTTATTTTTAATAATTGCACTTTTAATGCCCTGCATAAACGCTTTTACTCTTTGCGTATTATGCTCTTATCAACAATGCTTTACCTCTTAGTAATAAAACTTACCATTACCTCTAACCACAATAACTATGAAAAAAACTTTACGCTCCACCGTATTCGTCAGCTTGTTTATTTTGATGGGGCTGGTTAAACCCCTATCAGCCATAAGCCAGGTTGAAACAGGAAAAAGTTATACAAATATTTCTAAAGGTGCATCCGGCGGTACATTCGAGCCTGGCGATACACTGGAGATACGGTCAGCCATTGCAGTAAGTAGCAAAGGGACTGTTAATTCTATCGATGATGTGCGGTACAATGATAGCATCAGCAATGATTTTATTTACCTGTCTAATTCGTTAAAAATAATAACCAACGAAGGGCTTACTTTTCGTACCTATACAGATGCTGCCAACGATGACAATGCCATGTACAATGCCACCGCCAACAACCTTCGCATCAACCTTGGCAACACCGCTACCAATGCTATCGGCACCACTACTACCGCAGCTACAGGCGGCACTATAGTTTTTAGCGACAAGCCATCCTTTTATGGAAATGTATGCATTATGGTAGCTTCTTTTAAAGTTAGGATAAACCCTGCATTGGCTTTTGGCACCATTATTACTTTACCGGGTGGCGCATTCAGGTACACACAAAGCACCATTAAAAAAACAGCTGCTTTTACAGCTTACAAAATTGCGGTATTTAAAAATTTGGGAAGCTGTAATAATTTTATTGGTGCCAATGCTATTATAGAAAACAACGGATCTTTTAATAGTGGCACCACACAAAACAGGTCCAACTCAGGCATTGTGCCCGGTTACACTTTTATTAATTTTAGCAGCGGCCAGCCTAACGATGGGTTTTATGGCATTACCAATAATACCAGTGCCACAGGCGCTACTAATAATTCAGTTGCTATACCTAATTCATCCAGGGTGTTTTCGGTGTGGGATATTATTGGTGACCATACAGGCGCAACAAGCCTTACCGCAGGCAATCCCCCGGCTGCTGTTGGCAGTAATGGCGGCTATATGGCTGTAGTAAATGCAAGCTATGCTACAAGCCCTGCTATACAACAAAATATAAGCGGGCTTTGTACAAATACCTATTATGATTTTAATGCCTGGTTTAGGAACATTTGTTCCAAATGCTCTTGCGATTCTAATGGCAAAGGTTCATCTAATCCCTCATCAGGTTTTAATGGCCCTTATCCGCCAGGCGTAAAGCCTAACCTTACCTATCAGTTAGATGGCGTTGATTATTACACAACCGGCGATCTGCCCTACTCCGGGCTTTGGGCTAAAAAAGGATTTACCTATTTTACCGGCCTTACCCAAACAGCTTTCACATTAACCATCCGTAATAATTCACCGGGCGGCGGCGGTAACGATTGGGCTATCGATGATGTTTCCTTATCTACCTGCGAGCCAAATGTAGATTTAAATATTACGCCGGTATTGCTTGGTTGCGCCGGTACCCAGGTAGATTTTAAGGTTACTGTAAATTGTTATTTCCCTATTTATACATTTTTTAAATGGCAAAAAAGCATTGATGGTGGCACCACCTGGATAGATACCGGGGTTGCTGGCACCGGCTCTCCCACACTTATAAACGGACAGTGGAATTATGTGGCTGCCTACCCTTCGTTTATTGCTCAACTGGCTGATAGTGGAAGCCGTTATAGAGTGGTTACAGCTACCGGTGCAGATAACCTTGCAAGTAGCAGCTGCAGCTATAGCAACAACAAAAGTACCCTGCTTAATATTATGACTTGTGCCAAAGTATTGCAAGTGCAATTAACGGATTTTAACGGCCAGCTCATTAATAAAAAAAGTAGCCTGCAATGGGCCTGCAGCAGCGAAAAAAATATTAGCCATTACGAAATAGAAAAAAGCACAGATGGAAAAAGTTATTATAAGATTGGCGCTGTTAAAGGGCGCAACAGCAATAGCACATCCATGTACAGGCTTGTTGATAAGGAGGAAATTATTGCCGCTGCTTACTATCGTTTAAAAATGATAGATATGGATGGCTTGTTTAAATACAGCGATATTATTTTATTAAGTAACAAAAAAGCGGCTTTTGCAGTTGTTGAAGTAAGCAACCCATTCCATAATTCCATTAATATAGGCTACATGCTGCCTAATGCAGGCAAGGTAAATTTTAGCATTGCAGATATATATGGCAAAGCTGTTTACAGGCAAACTATCGATGGCAAAAAAAGCCTTAACAATAGTAAGCTTGATGGGCTTGTTGCCCTGGCACCAGGCATATACGCGATCACTATTTTTTATGAAAATATGGCTTTCACTAAACGAATAGTAAAGCTGTAACAGCTAGGCTGGCAATAATAAATTATTGCCCCAACTAAAAAGCTTTGTGCCGCATTGTTGTGTCACTCACTTGTACAAAAATAGCATGAGGGGCTTTTGCCACCCTGCAGGCACAGGCACAGCCAACTGCAATGAACCATTTATTTATGGAAAGCCAAGAAAAAGAAATTTATTGATAGCCAAATAAAAAGAAATTGTAAGCCTATTTTTTAGGGCTGCAATTTTTAACAATAAACACCAAACAATAAACAAAAAACTACTGCACTTGCACATCATCGTTCACCACCGCATTAGTTTCTACCGTATCGTACGGCTTGTTATCTACTTGCTTAAAAAATCTCTTTTGAAAAATTAAAATAGCAATTACGCCAGTAGAGATAGATGCATCTGCAAGGTTAAATATCGGGCGAAAAAATGTAAATTC
Organism: Ferruginibacter sp.; assembly: GCA_043788035.1. Taxonomy (GTDB): domain Bacteria; phylum Bacteroidota; class Bacteroidia; order Chitinophagales; family Chitinophagaceae; genus Ferruginibacter. Next base: position 4,278 of record JAYVUJ010000465.1, read on the forward strand.
ATCACCTCCCCAAACAGGCACCCATTTTGGAAAATGAACATCGTGAATTATGGGGAAATAAAGCATATCTACCACTTTGCCATGCAAAAAACTAGCATACCCTTGCTTAGGAAACATTGCGGCTAAATGCCCGGGATAACTTTCTTCAAAAAGTAAACCGTAAAACATACTATCAATTAAATTACCCAATGCGCCTGCAAAAATTAATGCGGCACAAATTATAAAGCCTTTGTAGTATTTTTTTTTTATAATACTGCCAAGGTACCATACCCCAAATATTACGGCAGCAAGCCTAAATAAAGTAAGCAATATTTTGCCTGCCTGCCCACCAAATTTCCAACCATAGGCCATGCCTTCATTTTCTACAAAATATAACTGGAACCAGTTGCCCGCAACATTATGCGAGTCCCCTAATAGAAAATGAGTTTTAATGTACACCTTAAGCGCCTGGTCGGCGAGTACAACTAAAAGGATAATAAGTGCTACGTTTCTTGATTTCATAATAGGCTGCAAAGATAATTCCCTATCTTTTAAAGGGGTAACATAATTTGTTTTTTTATTGCTATGTTTTTTTGCCCGGAAGGCGGTAAAGCGTTTTTGGTATTGCGGCAAAGGCATTAAGCATTATATATTTTTTCAAACAATTTTTTGCCGGTTATGCGTCACGGCATTTTAAGGCAAGTTATAAAAGCGGAATATGCGTTATCTTAAAAATAAAATCGCCTTACCGCCTTACCGGCAACTTCTCTTAAAAGCTATTCTTCATAATAAACCCTTTTTACCCTTTGGGATATGCCGGTTAGTATCTCGTAGGGTATTGTCTGTGCCCATCCTGCCACATCATGTACAGATAAAGCCTCTCCAAAAACTATTACTTCATCTCCTTCTTCAACGGCCGTGCCGGTAATATCCACCATGGTCATATCCATACAAACCACGCCCACAACGGGCATAAGGCTACCGTTTACCCAAACTTTGCCGTTGCCATTGCTTAAAGCCCTTGGGTAACCATCGGCATAGCCAATACGCACAGTAGCAATTACCGAGTCTTTAGTAACAATGCCTTTTCTGCTATAGCCAACTGTTTCGCCTGCTTTTACTTTTTTTATTTGCGAGATGGTGGTTTTTAGTGTGGTAACATTTTTTAATTTTTGTTGCATTTCAGGGCTACTGTCTATGCCATACAAACCAATTCCCAAACGAACCATATCCAATTGCAAATTTTTATGGCGGTGGATGGCGGAGGTGTTGCCAATATGTTTTATAAAAGAATAACCAGTAGCCTTTTGCAATGCATCGCAGCTTGTTAAAAAGTTGCTGGCCTGTGTTTGCGTAAAGCTATCAAGTTCGGCAGCATCGCTACCAACCAGGTGAGAGAAAACAGACTGCACTTTAAAGGCTGAAGATAACTGTAGCACTGCTGACAATGCAGGAATATCTGTCGCCTCAAAGCCAAGGCGGTGCATACCAGTATCCAACTTTATATGAACAGGGTAATTGGTTATGCCAGCCTGTAATAAATACTGTTCAAAGCCGGATAATATCTGGAACGAAAACAGTTCCGGCTCCAGGTTATATTGTACCATTAAATCGTACGTTACTTCTTCAGCATTCATTACCATAATAGGCAGCGTTATGCCTGCCTTACGCAATTCTACACCTTCATCGGTATAAGCAACAGCTAAATAATCTACATGCTGAAATTGTAACAGGTTGGCAATTTCAAAACTACCGCTGCCATAACTAAAAGCTTTTACCATGGCCATTACTTTAACGCCGGGGTTTAGTAATTGCTGGTACTGCTTAAGGTTATAAGTGATGGCATTAAGGTTTATTTCTAGCACAGTCTGGTGTACTTTTTCTTCCAGTAAATGGCTTATCTGTTCAAACTCAAATACCCTGGCACCCTTCAGCAAAATAGTTTCATTGTAAAAATGAAGCGTATAAAACTGCTGCTTAAACTCGCCGGTAGAAGCAAAGAAAAAAGATTGCGGTATATTTTTAAATGCTTCTTGCTGCTTTGAAATTTCCGGGCCGATACCAATGAAACGATTTATATTTTTTTGCTGTAAGATGGCAGCTACATCAGCGTACAATTCATGGCTGTTTTTGCCAGATTGTAAAATGTCGCTCAATATTAATGTACGGTTAGGGTGTTGTTGCTGCTGGGCTAAAAAGTCCAGCGCAATGGTCAATGAATTGATATCCGCACTATAACTATCGTTGATGATAGAGCAATTGTTAACGCCTTGCTTAAGCTCAAGCCGCATTTCAACCGCCCTTAATTGTTGCATCTTTTCAGCAATGAGCACATCATCTATTTTTAAATGCAGCAATACGCACCAGCAGGTAATAGCGTTTTCAATAGCGGCTTCATCTGTAAAAGGGATGGTGATGCTGATGAAACGATCAATATCCTTTGCCCTTTGGTCGTTCGCATTTATTACGGTGCAATCATGTTTTTTGTCTATAGAAATAACCTGCAAATGTGCCTTTGTATTTTTGCTCCACGAAAAAAGCTGAAACGCATCCTTGTGCCGCACATTATTTGC
>JAYVUJ010000466.1:0-4857 GCA_043788035.1 Ferruginibacter sp.
CGGTTTGCCAACCGCAAGCAAGAGTGGCGCAAAAAAATTCAGGAAAAATTTGGCAGCATGACGCCAGAAGAAAAAGAAAAATTTAAATCGGAATGGAAAAACCGCTGTGGCAGCAGGTGTAACATGCGTGGGCGGGAAGCTTCTGGCATGGCTGAATAAAAATGAAACAAAACTAAGCCGGCAAATTATGATATCGCTTTACTAAATGCTTATGTATGCAGATACTCGTTTTTAAGGCCAACCTCACTACTACCAATCAAATCAACATTATTGGCAGTACTTTCAATATACATGCCGCCATACAAAAATGGGATATAGATTTACAAGACTGCGATAATCTTATACGGTTTGTCGCTAATAATATTAAGGCTGCCGATTTAGAAACCATATTGTTGGATGCAGGTTATTTACGAGAGGAGTTACGGTAATAAGCCGCAGACTAATTTGCCATCTTAAAAACATTCCACATTCCAACTACGCTGCCAATGTGTATTGGCGGCCAATGTTATAATTCCTTCTTTAGTGATAAGCTCCTGGTTAGTTGCCACGCTATCGGCAATGCCACACCAGGGTTCCAGGCAAATAAAATTGGCATCTTTTGCCGCCCAGATACCGAAAAATGGGAACCCTGTAAAATTAAAACGAAGCCCGTGGGTATGCTTATCCGAGGCTACTGTAATGCTAGTGCTTTTCATATCTTTTAATACAATGGCATCTTCATAAAATAACTCATGCTTTAAGGCAAGCATATTGCCCGGTGTAGCCAATGGTTCTACATGGCCGGCTATCAGCCCACCTTCCAGCTTCCAGCGGTGCAATTGTTCTGTTTCATTAAATTCCAAATGATAGTCTGCGTAGGTAGTGCCTGTAACCATTGGCAACGCAAAAGCAGGGTGACCGCCAACAGAAAAAAATAGTTCATCATAACCGGTATTGCTTACTTTGTAGGTACAAACAAGCGCAATATCTGTAAGGGTATACCGCAGCTTTAATGAGAAAGCAAAAGGATAAACGGCCAGTGTATCTACATCCTGATCTAAGGTAAATAACGCCTCGTTTGTGCTTATCTGGTCTTTCATAAAAACCCTTTCCCTTGCAAAGCCATGGCGGCTAAGCTGGTAGGTAATTTCTTTATAATAATAGGTATCATCTTTTAAGGTGCCTACAATGGGAAACAATATTGGGCTATGCTTGCCCCAATACACAGCATCGCCGCCCCACATATATTCAAGCCCGGTTTCTTTATTTACAAGGCTTTGCAACTCTGCCCCTTTGGCTGAAATAACTGCTTTTAACTTATCATTTTCTATAACTAGCATATTCAAAAATAATGGATATTTTATAATGGATAGCTGATTATTGAAACTACAGCAGCCCCGGGCTACCAGCATTAATATACTTGCCTTGTCTAAAGCTTTGCTACTACATATTTCTTCTGTATTGCCCGCCTACCGCATATAACGCATTGGTTATTTGCCCAAGCGAACAGTATTTAACCGTCTCCATCAGTTCGGCAAAAATGTTGCCATTGGCTATGGCAACGGCTTGCAAGCGTTGTAGCATTGGGCCGCTATTATCTTTATGCCTGGCGTGAAATAACCCCAGCGCTTTTATCTGCCATTCTTTTTCATCAGTTGTGCTGCGGATAATTTCTGTGGGCAAAATGGTTGGGCTTCCCTTTTTATTTAAAAAAGTATTTACGCCTATAATCGGGTATTCGCCTGTGTGCTTTAATGTTTCATAATAAAGGCTTTCTTCCTGAATTTTATTGCGCTGGTACATGCGCTCCATTGCGCCCAATACACCACCTCGTTCTGTAAGGCGCTCAAACTCCGCCAGTGCTGCGGCCTCTACTAAATCCGTCAGTTCTTCTATTAAAAAAGAACCTTGGTTGGGGTTTTCATTTTTAGCGGTACCAAGCTCCCTGTTGATGATCAATTGTATAGCCATTGCTCTTCTTACGCTTTCTTCCGTAGGTGTTGTGATGGCTTCGTCGTAAGCGTTTGTGTGAAGCGAATTACAGTTATCATAAATTGCATATAGTGCTTGCAGTGTAGTACGGATATCATTAAAGTCGATTTCCTGCGCATGTAATGAACGACCAGATGTTTGGATATGGTATTTTAATTTTTGCGACCGGCTGTTAGCTTTGTATGTATGCTTCATTGCCTTGGCCCAAATTTTTCGGGCAACACGCCCAATAACGCTGTATTCCGGATCCATGCCATTGCTAAAAAAGAAGGACAGGTTAGGTGCCAGATCGTCAATATGCATACCCCGGCTTAAAAAATATTCCACATAAGTAAAACCGTTTGCTAAAGTAAATGCCAGTTGTGTAATTGGGTTTGCACCAGCCTCCGCAATATGATAGCCGCTAATACTTACGCTATAAAAATTTTGTACTTTATTATCAATGAAATATTGTTGTACATCGCCCATTAATTTCAAAGCAAATTCGGTAGAAAAGATGCAAGTATTTTGCGCCTGGTCTTCTTTTAAAATATCAGCTTGCACAGTACCCCTAACAGTTTTTAACGCCTGCTCTTTTATTTTTTCATACACTTGTTTTGGTAAAATACTTTCGCCGGTTAAGCCTAGTAAACGTAAGCCCAGCGAACTATTACCAGCTTCTCTGCCTACTAAAAGCGGGTTCTCAGCATCTGCTGCGTTTGTTATTTTATTAGCCCCTTGTATAGGGCTGGTAAATAAGCTTGTGAACTCCACCGGCTTACCATCCGCACCGATATACCGCGGCAGTTTATCAATATTATAGTTGGCTTTAATAATTTTATTTACGGCCTCCTGCAAATTATTTGCAATGATATATTTTTCACATTGCTGATCAATTACTGCGTTCATAAAAAAAGCTAAAATAATAGGTGCAGGCCCATTAATGGTCATGCTTACAGATGTTTTTGCATCACACAAATCGAATCCGCTATACAGCTTTTTAGCATCGTCAACCGTTGAAATACTTACGCCGCTGTTACCTATTTTACCAAATATATCAGGGCGCTTTGCTGGGTTTTCACCATACAGCGTAACAGAATCAAATGCGGTGGATAAGCGTTTTGCCGGTAGCCCAAGGCTTACATAATGAAAACGCCTGTTGGTACGTTCGGGGCTGCCTTCTCCGGCAAACATCCTTGTAGGGTCTTCGCCTTCTCTTTTTAAAGGAAATACGCCTGCCGTAAAAGGAAACTCGCCAGGCACATTTTCCTGAAGCTGCCAGGCAAGTATATCGCCCCAATCTTTATATTTCGGCAGCACCACTTTTTGTATGTTTGTGCCAGCTAAACTTTTATAAGTAAGCGGCTGCTTTACTATTTTATCCCTTACGGTGAATTCATAAAATTCTTTGCTGTACCTTTCTTTTGTTGCAGGCCATTGCTTAATTAACTGCATGTTATCGGGGTGCAATTTTTCTTCTAACAATTTTTTTATTTTAGTCAACCCCTGCTCAACTGCTGGCGGTGCTGCTGCTGCTGACAGGGTTTGTAAAGTCCCATCAATTTGGTATAATTGAGTCGCAATACTGCCCTGTTCTTTTGCCCACAAATCATACTGCGCAATGGTTTCAACTATCTCTGATAAATACCTTATCCGCTTTGCGGGAATAATTGCAGGCTGGCTCGATGTATCTTTTACATCCGCATGGCGTACAACAGCGCCATTAAAAGTTACCCCTGTTTTGGCGGCTATTTTTTCCATCAGCATTTCAAACAATCTGTTTACGCCGGTATCATTAAACTGGGCTGCAATAGTGCCTATTATTGGCAGCCCTTCATTTGCAGCATCCCACAAATTATGGTTGCGCTTGTATTGCTTGCGCACATCCTGTAAGGCATCCAATGCGCCTGGCTTATCAAATTTATTGATGCACACCATACTTGCGTAATCCAGCATATTTATCTTTTCTAATTGAGAGGGCGCACCATATTCAGGCGTCATCACATAAAGGCTAACATCAACAAAATCTACAATAGAAACATCGCTTTGCCCAATGCCGGCACTTTCCAAAATTATAAAATCGTATCCGGCGGTTTTGCATATATCAATAGCTTGCTGTACATATTTGCTCAACGCTTTATCACTTTCCCTGGTGGCAAGGCTGCGCATATACGCCCTTGGCGATGTAATGGCATTCATCCGTATCCTATCGCCCAATAAGGCTCCGCCAGTTTTTTTCTTAGATGGGTCAACAGAAATTACGGCAACCGTTTTATCAACATAGTAATGTAAAAAACGCCTTACTATCTCATCCGTTACAGAAGATTTTCCTGCGCCTCCAGTACCTGTTATACCAAGCACAATGCCCTCCCCAAGCCCCTTGCCCACCAAAGATGAGTCACTGGGGAATGCTAGCTTGTTAGCTCTTATCCTTAATTCGTTGATGTATGGCGTTATGTCTTCACCATTTTCAACAGCAGTAATTGCCCTGGCAATTTTTAGTATATCCCGCTTTTCCCCTAACGCAAAACTATTGCCCGCAGCAGGCTCTAATAACCTTCCTTCGCAGGGCAGGGAGGCTCTTTCCAATAAATCCTCAATCATCCCTTCCAGGCCCATGTGCCGCCCATCATCCGGACTGTAAATCCTGGTGATGCCGTAGGCGTGAAGCGCTTCAATTTCTGCAGGCAAAATAGTGCCGCCACCTCCGCCGAATATTTTTATATGCCCGCCACCATTGGCTTGTAGCAAATCTTTCATGTAGGTAAAAAACTCAACGTGGCCACCCTGGTAGCTGGTGATGGCAATAGCTTGTGCATCTTCTTCAAGGGCACATTCTACAATTTCCGCAACGCTTCGGTTATGGGCAAGATGGATTATTTCGGCTCCTTTAGCCTGCAGGATACG
>JAYVUJ010000467.1:0-4151 GCA_043788035.1 Ferruginibacter sp.
CATTATGATAAAATAGTTAGAAATTGCTTAGAGAATTTATTTACTAAAAAAATTGGAAGAATCAAAAGGAAATCCGTCATATCTGCTTCAATCCGTTTAATCAGCGTTACTATTTGTTTAGTAAAGATGTGTCCTAAGGGTAGCCTACAAAGGTGGGTTCTTGACGCTATGAATTTGTAAGCCTTTCAAAATTGAATACACTAGAATTCTGCCTTGGAGGGAAGGGAGGCTCAAACACCAAAAAACTACTGTAAAAAATGGGTTAAAAAAAGAATGGGTGAACGCAGATACTGCGAGATAGCATATTTTTACACCACATGAGCTTAACTATACAAACTAAAGACCTGGTAAAAGTTTACGGCAGCCGTACAGTTGTTGATAAAGTTTCGTTTAACGTGCAACAAGGCGAAATTGTTGGTTTGTTAGGGCCCAATGGCGCTGGAAAAACCACTTCGTTTTACCAGGTAGTCGGATTAATAAAGCCAGATAGTGGCGAGGTTTTTTTAAATGATATCAACATTACCAAATTACCAATGTATAAAAGGGCGAAAATGGGTATTGGTTATTTGCCGCAGGAAGCCAGCGTTTTTAGGAAGCTTAGTGTGGAAGATAATATTAAGGCCGTGCTGGAAATGACAAAACTTACCAAGCTGGAGCAAAGGGACAAGCTGGAAGTTTTACTGGATGAATTTAGGCTGCAACAGGTAAGAAAAAATAATGGAGATACGCTTAGTGGCGGGGAAAGGAGAAGGACGGAGATTGCCCGTGCCTTGGCCGTTGACCCTAAATTTGTTTTGTTAGATGAACCCTTTGCAGGCGTGGATCCTATAGCTGTAGAAGATATACAAACCATTGTGGCCCGTTTAAAATTTAGAAATATTGGTATTTTAATAACTGACCATAATGTAAATGAAACATTATCAATTTGCGACCGGGCTTATCTTTTAATTGACGGAAAAATATTTAAGCATGGCACCGCCGAAGAGCTTGCCGGAGATGAACAGGTAAGAAGGCTATACCTGGGCAAAAACTTTGAATTGAAAAGAAAAGATTATTTGCATGAAGAAGCTAAAAATGATACAACACTAGGCATTGTGCCAGATATGCCCTAAACTATTTATATTTTTTGTTTAAAATCTATTGAAATAAACATATTTGGGCTCCTTTTTGTAGGTTTTATTAAATGCTTTAAAAAGTCATTTAAGTTTTTTATCTTTCCTATACATGAAATTGCTCTCTCCTACAATATCCCGGATTGCACGCATGCGTTTTTGGCGCATAAAAAATTGGAGCAATAACCCTGTTGCCAGCCAAAGGGAGGTTTTACAGGAATTAGTTACCGCTGCACAATACACAGAGTTTGGAAAAAAATATCAATTCTCCAGGTTGTTTACTGTAAAAGATTTTAAGAAGAATATTCCCATACAAGAATACGATGATATCAAGCCATACATACAAAGGATGATGAATGGCGAAGAAAATATTTTATGGAACACACCTGTAAACTGGTTTGCTAAAAGTAGCGGCACCACATCTGATAAAAGCAAGTATATACCTATTAGTCAGGAAAGCCTGACAGATAATCATTTTAAGGCGTCTAAAGATGTACTGACTACTTATTATGAAAACTTCCCAAGCAGCGATTTGCTTACCGGCAAAGGGCTTGTTATTGGCGGCTCTCACCAGCTTAGTAAATTAAATGAAGAAATTGATATCCAGTGCGGTGATTTAAGTGCGATACTGATGCAGAATTCTCCTTTTTGGGGCCAATGGCTACGAACGCCAGAACTAAGCATTGCCCTATTAGATGAATGGGAAAATAAGATTGAAAAACTAGCATTAACAACTGCTGAAGAAAATGTAACCTCAATAGCCGGTGTGCCTACATGGACGCTTTTATTACTAAAAAGAATACTAGAAATAAAAGGCAAAAAAACTATTAAAGAGGTTTGGCCTAACCTTGAATTATATATTAACGGCGGCGTTTCGTTTGTGCCTTACAGGGAACAATTTGAAAAAATTATTGGTGGCAAAGTAAATTACCTGGAAATTTATAATGCCAGCGAAGGTTTTTTTGCAGGGCAGCAAAAGCCAGATGATGATGGTATGTTGCTTTTTACAGAGCATGGCATTTTTTATGAATTTATGCCGGTTGAAGAATATGGCAAACCAAACCCTAAAACAGTAGGGCTAGGCCATGTAGCAATTGCAAAGAATTATGCACTTGTAATTAGTACAACTGGCGGCTTATGGCGCTATTTGGTGGGTGATACGGTACAGTTCACTTCTATAAACCCTTACAAAATAAAAGTTAGTGGCAGGCTAAAACATTACATGAACGCCTTTGGCGAAGAAGTGATTGTTGATAATAGTGATAAGGCAATTGCGATTGCTGCAGAAAAAACTAATTCTATTGTAAACGATTATACGGCAGCGCCCGTTTATTTTAGCAGCGATAACAATGGTGCGCATGAATGGCTTATTGAATTTGATAAGCCGCCAATAGACCTGCAGCAATTTATTATTGAGCTTGATACGGCATTAAAAAACAGCAATAGCGATTATGAAGCTAAACGGCATAAAGACATCGCTTTGCGCCTGCCCATTGTACATGCGTTACGCAAAGGCATATTTACCCAGTGGCTCCGCGGAAAAGGCAAGCTGGGCGGACAACACAAAATACCAAGGTTAAGTAATGAAAGAAAAATACTGGAAGAGATTTTGTTGTTAAAATAAGGTTTTTGATATGCCCGAGCAATGCATTTTATTCTTTTAATTTGTTTATCGAAATCGCTAATTTTTTTTGTGTCTTATTAAAACCATCATACTCTTTTACCGCTTTTTTATCTGCTTTTAGTTTTGATATTTTTCCTTTACCTCCAAAATTTTATAGTCATTAAAAAATAAAAAATTGTTTCCGCTTTCGGCAAGCAACTCCATGGTAAAAGTGTTTTCTCTTTCTATCAATCCTTCAATGTAATCAAAGAAGCTTGTTACAGTCCTTTCCAATTACTTTATTTCTTTGTCTTTCAGATAGTTTTTTGCTATTATGACATCAAATTTTAAAACCCTTCCGGCAGGTGCATTTTCCCACGTTGATAGCCCCATATTTTTCTTGGGTTATCAGCAGTTTTGCCAATACTATCAAAATGAAATTTATTTTTAACAGTGGCATAGAACTTTTTTGTGGTGTCGGCATTTTTATCATAATCAATACTGCACTCAGTAAAAATAGCTGTTATTTGCTAATAGTTCCTTCGTTTTCTTGTACGGATGCAGCGATCAAGTATTGCCGCAGTTGGGTAATTAACCAACTGCCCGCCCGGAACTAAAACTAGGTTCATAATTAAAAGTTGATGTTTAGCACTAATGACCGATAGAATTCCATCAGCCGGATATAAAGCCTGGATATGCACTGCTGATGGTTGTATTTCCAGCCCCAATTGCACAAAACCTTTTGGTGGTTCAACAGTAAGGCTGCTGCTATTAATTTTAAAGCACTCAACGAACTCGCGGGTAAAATATATAATTTCGATGCAACTGTTGAGGGAGAATTTTACGAAAAATCTTTTCCTGCGGATATGAACCTTAAATTAAAAATTGGCACACAGGTACTGTTCCTTAAAAATGATATTGAGAAAGTGCGCCGGTTTTTTAATGGAAAAATTGGGGTTGTTGATAAGATTGATGGAGACAAAATATTTGTATTATGCCAGGGAGAAGCTGCCCCTATAGAAGTAAAAAAAGAAAGATGGAAAAACATCTGCTACAGCCTTGATAAAAAACAAACCAGATAGATGAGGACGAAATTGGTTCCTTTACACAATTTCCTTTACGGTTAGCCTGGGCTATAACCATACACAAAAGCCAGGGGCTAACTTTTGAAAAAGCAATTATTGATGCAGGCGACGCTTTTGCATCAGGGCAAGTATATGTTGCACTAAGCCGCTGTACTACTTTACAGGGCATTGTATTGCATAGCCGCATTAATAATAATAGCCTGCAAAGCGATAGGCGCATTTGTGATTTTGCAAATACGCAAAGTACCTCAGCGGCGCAATTACAATTATTGCAAAGAGCCAAGCATGCCTTTCAGCAAGCTACTTTGCTGCAATTATTTAATTTTTTTGAACTGAAATTAAATGCAAAAG
>JAYVUJ010000468.1:0-4682 GCA_043788035.1 Ferruginibacter sp.
TGCAATGTGGGTTAAATTTCTTAAACAGATTTTATTTTTAAATAAATCTTTCCGAAATGACATATAAAGCAAAAAAATATGCATATCAATCTGTAAAAAAAGATATTTATATAAAAAATTGTAATCCAAATTAATAAATAATTAAATAAAAAATGTAATTATCAACCTTGATAATTACATTTTTTGCACTAATAATTAAATTGATCAAACCCTTAATCTTACCCAAAAAAAGTTTAAGTTTCTTTTATTAATTTACCTAGATTTTATTTACATAATTAATGTAAATATTTTTAATGAAATACACAATTAATGGCGTTAAGACAAGGTATTTATTCTCTTTTGGAGAGAGGTTGGGCATAGTAAAAAAACGTACACATCCTTAACTTAATGGGTTTGGTATAATAATGCAAAAACCATAATTGATCAATAATTAGTAGTTCAAAATCAAGTACATCTTTCCAAACATGCCCAACTTAAATATTCCCTCGTTACCTTTGCCGCTATGCATTACGCTTCAATAGAAAATATCAGCAAATCATTTGGGATTAGGACGCTTTTTAAAAATATCACTTTAAATATAGAAGAAGGAGATAAAATTGCCTTGGTTGCCCGCAATGGTAGCGGTAAAAGTACCCTGCTAAAAATCATTACAGGCCTAGATAAGCCTGACTCAGGCACAGTTTGGGTACATAAAGATATTAAAGTAGTAATGCTGCAGCAGGATAATGACTTTGATGGCAATAAAACCATTTGGGATAATGTACTTCGCCTCGATAACCCTGTTGTAAAAGTTGTTAAAGAATATGAACAATTTTTAGAGCAAGGCCTGGATGATATGGATAAATTGGGTGAACTAATGGCCAAATTAGATGACCTAAACGCCTGGAGTTTTGAAAGTGATTTAAAACAAATTTTGGGTAAACTAAACTTGCACCACCTTACTGAAAAAGTGGGTAATTTAAGTGGTGGGCAAAAGAAAAGAGTTGCGTTGGCACAAGCATTAATTGAAGCTGATTTACACCCTGGCCGTTGTTTGTTGATACTGGATGAACCTACCAACCATTTAGATGTGGAAATGATTGAGTGGTTGGAAGATTACCTGGCAGCCGCAAAAGTTACCCTGCTATTGGTTACGCATGACCGCTATTTTTTAGATGCCGTAAGCAATGAAATTGTTGAGATTGATGAAGAGAAAGTGTATGTGTACAAAGGGGATTATGATAACTTTTTAGAGCAAAAAAGTATGCGCCTGGAAGTGCAGCAAAGCGAGTTTCAAAAAGATAAAAATATTTTCAGGAAAGAATTGGAGTGGATGCGCAAACAGCCTAAGGCACGTACCACCAAAAGCAAAAGCAGGCAAGATGCGTTTGTTGATGTAGAAGAAAGAGTAAAGCTTAAAAAAGATGTAGAAGAAGTAAGCTTGCAGGTTAAGATGACCCGGCTTGGCGGTAAAATTTTAGAGCTGATAAAAGTACACAAAAGTTACGGCGACTTAAAAATAATGAAGGGCTTTGATTATACTTTTAAACGAGGCGAACGTATTGGCGTGGTAGGTAAAAATGGTGTTGGAAAGTCTACTTTTTTAAAGATTGCTTTGCAGATGGAAGCCCCGGATAGTGGCAAAATAAACCATGGCGATACCGTAGTTTTTGGCAATTTTAGCCAGGATGGGCTGGTATATAAAGAGGATAAAAGAGCCATTGAATATGTGAAAGATATGGCTGAGTATTTTCCGTTAAATGATGGCAGTAAAATTAGTGCCAGCCAGTTTATGGAAAAATTTGGCTTTAATGCAGAACAACAATTTACGCCATTAAGCAAATTAAGCGGAGGCGAAAAACGCAGGCTGCACCTAATGAGCGTGCTGTTTTTAAATCCTAACTTTTTGGTGTTGGATGAACCTACCAACGACCTTGATTTACAGACTTTACGTACGCTGGAAGAATTTTTAATGGAATACCCCGGCTGCATACTTATTGTAAGCCATGACCGCTATTTTATGGATAGGATGGTAGACCATTTATTTGCCTTTGAAGGCGATGGGATTATTAGAGACTACCCTGGCAACTATACCCAATACAGGGAAGCGATTGCCAACGGCAGCCTTACGGACGATAGGCAATTAATTAAGCAAGAACCCAAGGCAACTGCAGAACCTATAGCTGCAGCCGCAACACTTCCCACCACAACTACTTCTCAAAGATTATCTTTCAAAGAAAAAAGAGAACTGGAGTTAATTGATAAAGAAATACCTGAATTGCAAAAAGAAAAAGCCACTGTTGAGGTTACAATGAATACGGGAAACCCAAGCTTTGACGAACTGCAAAAAATGGCAGAACGTGTAAGCGTAATTATAGACTTACTCGACCAAAAGGAAATGCGCTGGTTAGAATTGAGCGAACGGATGTAGTGTTGTTTTAGGTAATTTTTAATCCAAAGCATCAATCATATAAAAAGTATAGGGGCAAACATCGTTTGTCCCTATACTTTTTATATGGATTACTATTAGTTGCACTAACCTTTTAATTTATTATTTTACAAGTGCCATTATCAGTTTCAGTAATATAAGCTTCAAGGGTTATGTTTAGGTTTTGCTGATACTCAATAGTAGCTTTTTGTATAAACTGCTGTACGCCGCTTTCTTTTACAATATTAATGGTACAGCCGCCAAAACCGCCACCCATTAGCCTTGCACCAATAACATCACTATTTTTGATGGCTACACTTACTAAAAAATCTAATTCTTTACAGCTTACTTCGTACAATTTGCTTAATCCTTCATGCGTACAATACATCAGTTTGCCAAACTCAATTAAATTACCTTCCTGTAACAGTGCCGCAGCTTTTTTTGCACGGGCAATTTCTTCAATTACATACAGGCAGCAATTAAATACTTTTTCTGGCATATCATTTTTGTAGGCCATTAAGTCTTGTATCTTGGCAATATCCCTGAAAGATTGGATGTTAAGCTTATTTTTTAAAATACTAAGCCCTTCTTCACAACGCTGGCGACGTATATTATATTCGCCAGATGCCAGCGTATGATGCACATTGCTATTTAACAATACAATTTTATATCCTTGTAAATGCAACGGAAAATACTGGTGCTCTATGCTTTTACAATCCAGTAGCAGTACATAGTCTTTTTTGCCCATCATGTTGGCAAACTGGTCCATAATACCGCATTTCACATTGGGATAATTATGTTCGGCTCGTTGGCACAGCAATGCTAATTCCACTCTTGTTAAGCCAGTTTGCAGCATTTCATCTAAAGCATATGCCAGGCCGCCTTCTACGGCTGCGGAAGAACTCATGCCGGAGCCACGGGGTATATCACCTGCAAATACACAATCAAAGCCTTTTATAGTACTGCCCAATAAGGCAAATTCATTTACAACACTTAGTACATAATTCTGCCAGCCGCTCATTATTTTTATATCAGCAATATTTATTTTAAGCTGTTCGTCAAAATCCATGGCATAAAAAAAAATTTCGTTGCTGTGGTTAGGGGCAATAGCATAATATACACCTTTGTTAATGGCAGCTGGCATTACAAAACCATCATTATAATCCACATGTTCGCCAATTAAATTTATGCGCCCAGGCGAATAGTACAAGTTAGGGGTAGAGGCAAAGCTTTCCGTAAAGCGCTGTAAAACTTTTGTAGCAATCGTATTCATCAGTTATTTTAACAAAGTTATTTTATAAGTAGTTGTAAAGCTTATTGTTGCTTTCGGAGCCAAAGTTATTAAACCAATACCATTATTAAATGCATCAGGTATGGCACTTAAGTTTTCAATAGCAATACTGTTACGATGTGGTGGCGTATATATTTGTAAATAGGGGTAGCTTTTATCAGGATGTATCTCAATTTGTACTTTTTTTACGGCATCCCTTAAAATGCAGGCTGGCTGGCACGCTGCAAAGTTTACAGAAAAGCAGTCATTAAATTGGGTAGCCCCAATTTTTGTAAGCGACCCATATTGCTGGTAGGGTACAGTTTCGCCTGTGGGTATCATGTCAGCATCAAAAACTATTTGCTCTTTGCTTTGAAACTCAAGCTGCAAATCGTCGATAATGCCCTCAAATGTAAAATAAGGGTGCCACCCATCTTGCATAGGTATTAGCCCCTCATCCCGGTTAACAATTTCAGTATTGATGCATAGTGTATTCTGTTTTGTGAGCGTATATGTCACTATGCAATCATACTTAAATGGATATCCGCTATTGCCACCTTTGTATGCGTAGGTTAAAACAACCATCGCTTTTTCGTTAGTTGCTTCTTTATGGGTTACAGTAAATGCGGCATCATACAATAAACCATGCAATGCATTTCCTGCGGATAGGTATTTATCCACGGTATATTCTTGTTCAGCAAACCTGTAAACGGCATTTTTAATACGGCAGGCAAAAGGCGATAGTTTGCAACTTTTGAAACCCTTGGTTTCCACATGGTCAGCAAAATCGGCTTTGGAAGCATAACCGTCCACAGTATTCAATAATTTTCCATTATGAAAAACAATAAATGCGTGCAAAATGGCTCCGCAAGCCGGTATTATTTCAACCGTAGCTTGTGTACTTTCATCTTTTAAAATAATTTTATCGAAACCTCTAATTGTTACACTTGTTACGGTAAATGCCATACTAATATTTGTAAGCATGAAATTACTAAATACTTTGTA
>JAYVUJ010000469.1:0-3239 GCA_043788035.1 Ferruginibacter sp.
AGGCTTTATTTAAAATGAATAGATTTATGAATGAAAAGATAAAAAAATAGTAGCCTCACATCATTTTTGCCCACCTTGATAAACAATATTATAAACGAGGCAATAAAAAAAGAGACAAATATGAAGAAGGATTCGCAGCTTTTAAGCCCTGTATTTGAAACGAGCAGCTAACTAATTCCGTTACGGACTCCTCATATAGGAAGTAGTAAATAATTATTGCTATGGCAAAACTGAAATTGCTTTACACCAGCAAACGCCCCATGCATAGTGGTAAAAGCCCAATAAAAAACAAATGTACAAGAGTGCGACGCCGATGAAGCCCAGTATAGCTAGGTATTGGCCGGTACAAAAAAATATTTAATGGCAATACTATAACTTTTAATGCCGCTGTATTCATTAGCAAATTATCACATCAACAAATTGGCTAATTAAATTACATTAATTATTTACCTTCGCAGCCACATGACGGAAAAAATTTTAATACTCGATTTTGGTTCTCAATACACCCAGTTAATTGCAAGAGCTGTTAGGGAAGCCAATGTTTATTGCGAAATAACTCCTTACAACAAAGGCATAGTTTTTGGTCCGGAACTGAAAGGTGTTATCCTAAGTGGCTCGCCATTTTCGGTAAATGAGGGCAATGCGCCAACACTGGATATACAACCCATTGCCGCTGCTGTACCCGTACTAGGCGTGTGTTATGGCGCTCAGTTAACTGCTAAATTATTTGGTGGCAAAGTAGAAAAAAGTGATAAAAGAGAATATGGCCGGGCACGTTTAGAGATCATCAAACAAGATACTTTACTACAAAACGTATTGCCGCAAAGCCAGGTTTGGATGAGCCATAGCGATACCGTAAAAGAACTTCCGGAAGGCTTTGAGATTTTAGGCACCACCGACAGTATTCCCATTGCTGCGTTCATGCGTAGCAGTGCGGGCAAGCCTTTATACGGGCTTCAGTTTCATCCGGAAGTGTACCATAGCACCGAAGGCAAAACCATCATCAAAAACTTTTTGGTAGATATTTGCGGTTGCACACAAGACTGGACACCGGCACATTTTATAAGCGATACCGTTGCTGCGCTGAAAGAAAAAGTTGGCGATAAAAGAGTGATAATGGCATTAAGCGGCGGCGTAGATAGTACTGTTGCGGCTACATTGATACACAAAGCAATCGGTAATAATTTATTCGGCATTTTTGTAGATAATGGGGTGCTGCGCAAAAACGAATTTGAAGAAGTATTAGCCACTTATGATAAGCTTGGCCTGAATGTAAAAGGTATTGATGCCAAAGAATATTTTTACACCGCATTAGCTGGTAAAACCGACCCTGAAGAAAAAAGAAAGATCATCGGGGGCGGCTTTATAGAAATATTTGACCAGGAGGCGAAGCTGCTTGAAAACATTGATTTTTTAGGGCAGGGGACTATTTATCCCGATGTTATTGAATCTGCTGCTGTACATGGCCCCTCAGTTACTATAAAATCGCACCATAATGTTGGCGGCCTGCCAGCTACTATGAAGCTTTCTTTAATAGAGCCTTTGCGGTCGCTGTTTAAAGATGAAGTGAGGAAAGTAGGTGTTGAGCTTGGCTTGCCGCATGATATGTTATTTAGGCACCCTTTTCCCGGCCCTGGTTTGGGCATTCGTATTTTAGGCGAAGTAAATGCAGAAAAGGTACGGTTATTGCAAGAGGCTGATGCTATTTATACAAATGGGCTAAAAAAAGCTAATTTGTATTCGAGTGTGTGGCAGGCGGGTACTATTTTATTGCCGGTAAAAAGCGTAGGCGTAATGGGCGATGAAAGGACGTACGAATTTACAATAGCCTTGCGTGCCGTAACTTCTGTTGATGGCATGACGGCGGATTGGGCACATTTGCCGTATGAATTTTTAGCTGATATCAGCAATGAAATAATTAATAATGTAAAAGGCATAAACAGGGTGGTATACGACATTAGCAGTAAACCGCCCGCTACTATTGAATGGGAATAAATTATTATTGCAATAATAGGCTGTAAACTTGGCGGTTATTTATTTTGCCTCAAATCCGCAGGTTACTGTGGGATTTAGTCTGCGAATCTGTTGTAAATTGCAGTAATTTCTATTTTTTAATTATAACATTTAAATACTCGAATCCCGATTTTTGCTATTAATTTCCACACCCAGGCTTGCGATAAAGTTTAAATATGAATAGATTATTTTCAGGAAGAAGGTTTATTTTTTTGCTGGCAGTTATGCTGGGCACAGTTTTTAATTTTACTCTTTTTTCGGCCATAGCGCAAAGCAATACGACCAGCGCTGCGGTAAGTAAAACTTATAATGTAGGTATTTTTGCACCACTTTACCTGGATACTATTTTTACTAATACCGGCACGATACGGTTTAAAGATGCCATCCCAAAATTTATGACGCCAGGGCTGGAGTTTATCCATGGTGCACAAATTGCACTGGACTCTATGTACATTGAAAAAGGAAACGTAGACGCCTATATTTATGATACAAAATCTTACACAGAAAATATAGCACAGCTTATAGCTAATAAAAAATTAGATAAGCTCGATATCATTATCGGTTCAGTAAAAGACAATGAATTTAAGCAGCTGGCTGATTTTGCTTTTTCAAAGAATATCCCTTTTATATCTGCCACTTACCCCAACATTGGAGGTGTTACTGCCAACCCTTTTTTAGTGGTTGTAAACGCTACTTTAAAAGCCCATTGCGAAGCAATTTTTAGCTTCCTAATACAAAACCATGGCACCGATAAAATTTTTCTTTGTCGCCAAAAAGGCTCGCAGGAAGATAAAGTAGCCGCCTATTTTAAACAGATAAACGGGCAGGAAGGCAAGCCCCTGCTTGATATACAGACATTAAATTTTGACAGCACCGTTTCGCCGGGGCTTATAAAAAACAAGCTGGATAGTAACCGCCAAACCGTTATAATCGGCGGCTCGCTCGATGAAACCTTTGCTACCAACCTTACCGCCGCCTGTTACGAGCTGCACGAAACCTACCCTATCACTTTATTAGGCATGCCCAATTGGGATAATTTTAAAGCGTTGATGAAAAAGGATATGTACGAAGATTTTCCAGTCTATTTTACTACGCCGTACTTTAACACCAAGTGGGATGCCTACAGTAAAATGGTGAACAGTGCCTACACAAAAAAATATAAAAACAAAGCTACCGATATGGTTTTTAAAGGTTTTGAATGCACGTATCTTTTTACTAAACTGGTA
>JAYVUJ010000470.1:0-4045 GCA_043788035.1 Ferruginibacter sp.
TACGCAATATAATATTGTTAAAGCCTGCCAATTAAATTGTATCAACATAAAAGTGATAATAAGTATTTATGGAAAATGTAACAACCATCCAAGAAAAGCCAATCCCTGCTATTACGCCTATGCAGCCTGTTTCTTCAACTGCCAGCAGGATAGCTTCTGTAGATGTGTACAGGGGTTTTGTAATGCTGCTGATGATGGCAGAAGTAGTATCTTTTTCCCAGGTGTCAGCTTCGTTGCCCGATAGCGGGTTTTGGAAATTCCTGTCTTTCCATCAAAGCCATGTGCCTTGGATATGGCTTGCATTGCACGATATGATACAGCCATCTTTTACCTTTTTAGTTGGCGTTGTATTACCCTATTCCATTGCTAGCAGAAAAAGCAAAGGGGCTTCATTTAGTAACCTCATGCTCCACACAATTAAACGGTCTGTTATATTAATATGCCTGGGTATATTCCTGCGCTCGATGGATGCCAACCAAACTTATTTTACGTTTGAAGATACTCTTAGCCAAATTGGTTTAGGCTATACTTTTTTAGTGCTGTTAGGCTTTTGTTCCCAGCGAACACAAATCATTGCTTTGGTAGTTCTTTTGGTTGGCTATTGGCTGGCTTTTGCATTGTACCCTTTGCCAGGCAGTTCTTTCGATTATGCATCTGCCGGTGTTACTGCCAATTGGGAGCATAACCTAACTGGCTTTGCCGCTCACTGGAATAAAAACACCAACCTTGCCTGGGCGTTTGATAAATGGTTCTTGAATTTATTTCCCCGTAAATCTGTATTCTTAAATAACGAAGGCGGTTATTCTACCCTTAGTTTTATACCAACTTTGGGCACCATGATAATTGGGCTATTAGCTGGTAACGTAATGATTTCCACAAAACCTCAGCAGGAGAAACTGCGCTTTTTTATTATTGCAGGCATAAGCCTTATTGCGGTAGGCATACTCTTTCATGTAACTGGTATAAACCCAATTGTAAAACGTATCTGGACGCCGGCCTGGGTAATTTTTAGCGGTGGTATCTGCTTCCTTTTCCTTTCATTTTTTTATGGAGTTGTAGATGTGGCGGGCAAAAAGAAATGGAGCTATTTTTTAATGGTAATTGGCGCTAACTCCATTGCGGCCTATGTATTTTCTGATGGCGGTATCAGGGCACTGATACACAACTCGCTATACATCCACCTGGGGCAAAATTTTGATAAGCTATTTGGGGCACCGTATGCTCCACTGGTTAGTGGCGGCATTACTTTACTGTTGCTGTGGCTTATTTTAAACTGGATGTATAAAAAGAAAATCTTTATAAAAATTTAAGGCACCTATCACTTTAAAGCTTGGTAAGGGTAGCATCCTGCCCACATCAACCTGTTTAATAAATTTTAAAGTATCATCTTTCCTACAATATAAATAAGCTTTGTCATGAAAATTAAACCCGGCATAAAATATTTCTTTTTCTATGCAGGATGTTTTTTGCTGCAAAACTGTAATACCACTGCTAAAAAAGAGGCTACAAATGAAGCTGTTCAAAAAACAGAATTTTATACATTGGCTGATTTTGATTCAGTTGAAAAATATGATACGCATGTCCACATCAATGCTGACGATACTACTTTTATTGCACAGGCAAAAAAAGATAACCTACGCCTGCTAACCATAAATGTAAACGCAGGCATGCCTATTGAAGAGCAGCGTACGGTGGCCCTAAAGCTTGTAAAGGAATTTCCTGACAGGCTGCATTTTGCTACTACTTTTAGCCTTAAAAATTGGGGTACTGAAAAATGGCTCCCACAAACAATCGCTTATTTAAAAGAGTCTTTCGATAGCGGGTCAATTGCCGTTAAGATTTGGAAGAATATTGGGATGGAGCTTAAAGATGCTAACGGAAAATGGGTGATGATTGATGACCCAAGGTTTGATACGGTATTAAATTTTATTGAAAAAAATAACATTACCGTCCTTGGCCATTTGGGCGAACCACGCAATGCATGGCTGCCAACCGAGCAGATGACCATAGCAGGCGATAAAGAATATTTTACAAAGCATCCGCAGTACCACCAGTCTCTGCACCCGGAAAACCCTTCTTACGAAAATCAAATTGATGCACGGGATAACATGTTAAAGAAACATCCGCACCTAAGGTTTGTAGGCGCTCATTTAGGTAGCCTGGAATATAACGTGGATGAACTTGCAAAGCGCCTTGACGAGTTTCCGAACATGGCGGTAGATATGGCTGCACGCATACCGCACCTGCAGGTACAATCTGTAAAAAATTGGCATAAGGTGCATGACTTTATTATCAAGTACCAGGACCGCCTTATTTATGCCACTGACCATGGGGTAGACCCAAAATCGAATTTTGCGGAAGTGAATAAAGAAGTACACAGTGTAAGGGTAAGCGATTGGAAATATTTTATAACCAATGATGAAATGACAGTACCTGATTTTAGCGATAATTTTAAAGGCTTACAATTGCCAAAGGAAGTAGTTGATAAGATATACCGCACCAATGCAAAAAAATGGTTTCCTGGTTTAACTGATAACAATAAATAAATTACACAATAATTTTAAATATAAAACAATGAAAAATAATAGAAGGCTTTTTTTAAAGCTCGCTGGCCTAACAGGCTTTGGCGTAGCAGGTGGCGGAATACTAAAAGGGTTTGGCGAAATACCACCGCCAGATAATTTATTAGCATACGGCAATGCCGGCCCGGGAAAGCAATTGTTCAACATGAGTGGTCACGCTGCACCTAAGTTAGATACTGTGCGCATTGGCTTTATCGGCCTTGGGCAACGGGGCCCTGAGCATCTCTCAAACGCTTCAAAGTTAGAAGGCGTAGAAATTAAGGCGCTATGCGATATCAGGACAGAAATGGCAGAGGGCGCAAAAAAATTATTAACTGGCACTACGCATACCCCTACAATTTATGGTGGCAGTAAAGATGAATGGAAAAAAGTGTGCGACCGTAAAGATATCGACCTTATTTACATTGCTACGCCCTGGCACCTGCATACGCCAATGGCAGTTTATGCCATGGAGCAAGGCAAGCATGTATGTATAGAAGTGCCCGCTGCTGTTACCATTGAACAATGCTGGAAATTAGTAGAAACCTCAGAACGCACCCGCAAGCACTGCATGATGCTGGAAAATTGCTGTTATGATTTTTTTGAACTGCTAACATTGAATATGGCAAGGCAAGGTTATTTTGGGGAGATAGTACATGGGGAAGGCGCTTACATCCACAACTTGCTGGGGCTTAATTTTGATAAAAAAGGCTACTATGATATGTGGCGCTTAAAAGAGAATATGACACGCAATGGCAATCTATACCCAACCCATGGCCTTGGTCCAATATGCCAGTTGATGGATATTAACAGGGGCGATAAAATGGATTACCTGGTATCTATGTCGGGCAAAGATTTTTTAATGGAAAAAAAGGCAGAAGAACTTGCCGCAACGGATAGTTTTTTTAAGCCATTTACAAATAAAAAATACCGTGGCAACATGAATACCACCAGTATTTATACCGCTAAAGGGCGTACCATAATGATACAGCACGATGTTAGCTCGCCCAATATTTACTCGAGGATACATAAGGTTAGCGGTACAAAAGCCTCTGCGCTAAAATATCCTTCACCATCAAAAATCTCTACGCCAGATGGCGAAAACTGGGTATCGGATGAAGAGATGAAAAAGCTTGAAAAGCAATACGAGCCTGCCATTGTTAAAAAGATCGGTGAATTGGCCAAAGAAGTTGGCGGTCATGGCGGCATGGATTTTTTAATGGACTGGCGTACAATAGATTGCCTTCGCAATGGGCTGCCGCTTGACCAGGATGTATATGATGCCGCACTTTGGAGCGCCGTTGCACCGTTAAGCGAAAAGTCTGTAGCGAGCCGTGCAACTTCAGTAAATGTGCCAGATTTTACCAATGGTTCCTGGAAAACAAATAAGCCCATTGATATAACCCTTGAGAAGGGCGGCACTACAAAAGCGAAAGCATAATACGGTTGAATTCCTATTACTTTTTAGATGATTATAGTATGCG
>JAYVUJ010000471.1:0-3748 GCA_043788035.1 Ferruginibacter sp.
ATTTTATGGGCCAAAAAAATCATCTGCATCAATCTTATATTCAACTAACATAAACCCTTAACTTTATCACCTATAAAAAATACAAAAAGCATTTTTTTATGAAGGCATCATTATTAAAAGCTAATAAAAAACTAATAGTAATTGCTTCGCTTGTAGTTATAATAATGTTAGGCATTGCTAGCACTACGCCGCCCCTGAAACAAAATAATTTTAAGAATTTAAAAGTCTTGCCACAAGATATAAGCAAAGAAGCATTGAAGTCAATAATGCAAGAATTTAAAGACGGGCTTGGCGTTGATTGCGCCTATTGCCATGTTAAGGCAAACAGCACTTCAAACAATATAGATTTTGCAAGCGACTCAAACCACACAAAAGAAGAAGCCAGGTACATGATGCGGATGACGCTTCAATTAAATAAAGAAAGTTTTCAAGTAAAGCAACCAGCGCTTGGCGACCCTAATATGGTGATTACCTGTTACACTTGCCACCACGGCAACACCTTTCCCGATACTAAAAAGGCAGATACAATGCCACATAAAGCAATGCTGATATTTGCAGATTCGTTACGGGGTAAATAAATTTATTTGCCCCAACATCCGTTTCCCTAATACTTTTTTTTTCATAAATAACGATCGCCTTTAAAACAATTTAAAACAAGCTACATGAATCAAACAACTGTTACGGTAATTAAAGACACCTCAGCAAACCCAGGCCCACTAGGGCTATTAGCCTTCGGTATGACGACCGTGCTATTAAACTTGCACAACGCAGGCTTCTTCGAAATGAATGCAATGATATTGTGCATGGGTATTTTTTACGGTGGGCTGGCACAAATAATAGCTGGCATAATGGAAGCAAAAAAGAACAACAGCTTTGGACTGACCGCTTTTATATCTTACGGTTTTTTCTGGCTCACTTTGGTGGGGCTAATAGTATTTCCCAAACTTGGCTGGATGACGGCTCCATCTAAAAGTGGTATGATTGCGTACCTGTGCATGTGGGGTATATTTACCGGCTTACTTTTTATTGGCACGCTAAAAATTAGCAAAGCGTTACAATTTGTGTTTGCTTCACTCACCATCTTATTTTTTCTATTGGCCATTGGCGATGCAACGGAAAATGCAACCATCAAAACACTCACTGGCTACGAAGGTATTATCTGTGGTGCTGCAGCAATTTATGCAGGCGTTGCCACATTGCTGAACGAAGTATATGGCCGGGCTATTTTTCCATTAGGCATTGTTCTAAAAAACTAAGGCATTACCTTAATAATTGTGCAATTAATTTGCTGTAAAATATCCAATAATAAATACATGGCTAAAACATCTTACAAAAAAATATCACTAACGTTTTTAACTGCTTTCATTTACTTTATTTCGGTTGCTGCATCGGTAGATACAGTGCTTACCTACAGCCCATCAATGAAAAAAAATATAAAAGCGGTGATAATAAAACCCGATAGTTACAGCAATGGCAATACGGTACCCGTTGTGTATTTACTGCATGGCTACAGTGGCGACTACTCCAATTTTATAAAAAAAATACCAGCGCTCACCCGTTATGCAGATGAGAACAATATGATGCTAGTTTGCGCAGATGGCAACTTTGGCAGCTGGTATATGGATAGCCCGGTGGATAGCAGCTGGAAGTACGAAACCTATGTAGCCACCGAATTGGTAAACTGGATAGATGCGCATTATACAACCATAAAAAACCGCACCGGCAGAGGCATTACTGGCTTAAGCATGGGCGGGCATGGTGCATTATACCTTGCCTTCAGGCACCAGGATATATTTGGCACCTGCGGCAGTATGAGCGGAGGTGTAGACCTGCGCCCGTTTCCGCTAAACTGGGATTTATCTAAAAGGCTGGGCAGCTACGCAAAATTTCCCGGAAGATGGGAAGCCAGCAGTGTTATCAACCTTACCTATTTATTGGTTGCCGATTCACTCGCCATAATTTTCGATTGCGGTACGGATGATTTTTTCTATAAAGTAAATAATACACTCCACGATAAATTAATACTCAACAATATACCGCATGATTTTACAAGCCGCCCCGGTGGGCATACCTGGGAGTATTGGTCTAACTCGATTGGTTACCAATTGTTGTTTATGAAAAAGTATTTTGATGGGGCTGGTAAAAAGAAAGGGTGATTAAAATCTTTTTAAGCAGGCTCAGATAAAAGTTGAGTGGGTACTGCTACCGTATTTTTCCAACCCCTCTACCAAACCTTTTGTAATTTTATAAAAAATATTCATTTATGGACGTACAAATTGAGCCTTCCTGGAAAGAAGTGCTTAAAAATGAATTTACCAAGCAGTATTTTTTAGAAATAGCTACCTTTTTAAAGATAGAAAAAAATGCGGGCAAAACCATCTATCCCCCCGGGTCCTTAATTTTCAATGCGTTCAACCAAACACATTTTGATAATGTAAAAGTTGTCATACTTGGGCAAGACCCTTACCATAACCCCGGGCAGGCACATGGGCTAAGCTTTAGTGTGCAAAATGGCGTAAAACCGCCGCCATCGCTGGTTAATATCTATAAAGAAATTCAAGGCGACCTTAATATTGCCATGCCTGTTGGTTATGGAAACCTTACGCACTGGGCACAACAAGGCGTGCTGTTGCTAAACGCCATTTTAACGGTAAGGGCAAATGAGCCGGCCAGCCACTCTAAAATTGGGTGGATGAATTTTACCGATAGCGTCATAACTAAAATTTCTGATGAAAAAAAAGGCATAGTTTTTCTTTTATGGGGTAAGTTTGCACAAGAAAAGCAATTGCTGATAGACGAAACAAAACATTTTGTCTTAAAAGCAGCCCATCCTTCTCCTTTTAGTGCGGATAAAGGTTTTTTTGGTTGTAAGCATTTTTCAAAAACAAATGACTTATTAACGCAACAAGGCATATCTCCAATTGATTGGAAATTATTAACTCCCTGATAGCCTAAAGCACTTCAGGATACAACCAAAAGTATTGGCCAATACAGCAATCGACCATCCATCAACAACCACTTCGCTTAAAGAAGTATGTGGTAATATTTTGGGCCGGATATGGGCTTTTTGGGGGCTTATTTCTTTTGCAGGAACGTTCTTTATTATTTTTATCCCGTCAATGATATCTTACCTGATTCCCGGGAAAAAAGGACAAGATTACTTTATTATTATATCCCGCATTTGGATGTGGACATGGATTAGGATGATTGGCTGCCCGGTAAAAATTACCGGTCTTGACAATTTTAAAAAAGGGCATACTTATGTAGTGGTTTACAACCACAATGCACTTTTAGATATTCCCTTATCGGCACCATTTATACCCGGCGGCAACAAAACCATCGCAAAGGCTTCTTTTGCAAAAGTGCCCATTTTTGGATACTTCTATAAAAGAGGTTCGGTACTGGTAGAAAGGGACGACACTCGCAGCAGGCTTAAGAGTTTTGAGGTAATGAGGAAAGTTTTGCGGTCTGGCATCCACATGTGTATTTACCCGGAAGGTACCCGCAACAGGACGGCAGAACCCATGAAGCAATTTTTTGATGGTGCATTTAAATTGGCCATCGATACAAAAAAAGAAGTGATACCCTGCCTAATAATCGGAACAAAAAAAGCAATGCCCGTGCATAAGCCTTTTTATCTGGTACCTACAAGGCTGCAAATGCATTACCTGCCGGCTGTATCACCAGAAGGCTTTAAAGCACCGGCATTAAAAGATAAAATATTTAACATCATGAAAGAACATTACAT
>JAYVUJ010000472.1:0-2345 GCA_043788035.1 Ferruginibacter sp.
CTGATGCTGATAGAAAAAAAACATCTGGAGAGTTATCAAAAAATATTCTATATAATAAATTACAATGAAATTATTATTGGTTATGTGCTATGTGGGTTATTATTAATGATGATATTTTTTAATGGTGCTAATTTTAGCCTGAGCAGAAAAAAAGAATTTTTGTACAATTGCCTGTACGCCATTTGTATGTTTTTGCTGATATTTTTTAATACTTATACCGAGAGAAGAAGCGGGGTTTTTGCCGGTTTCTTTATGGCCTATCTTGCATTTGCCTTACTGATAATCGGCACTGTTTTTTATATAGCTTTTACCCGAAAATTTTTAGATACAAAAACAAATTATCCTTTATTAAATAAAATTTTTGATTACGAAGAAAAAGGTTTGTTTATACTTTTAATTGGTTT
The DNA here is from genome assembly GCA_043788035.1 of Ferruginibacter sp. Lineage (GTDB taxonomy): Bacteria > Bacteroidota > Bacteroidia > Chitinophagales > Chitinophagaceae > Ferruginibacter. The sequence continues at coordinate 405 of JAYVUJ010000472.1, forward strand.
CAGTTTTATCTATTTTTTTTCCAATAATTTTTGGTTACAAACAATAGTAGAAAATATTACCAAAGTATTAATATTGATACTAGGCATATTTTATATTGCCATAGGCATTAGGCAAAAAAACAGGTTGTTTAACTACCTCGCTATTGGTAATGCAATTTTAATTTTCTTTTCTATCATTTCATTTCTATTAATATTATTCACAGTTCGCAGAGCCGGCATTTTTACAAGTGCGTTATTATATTATGAAGTGGGCATTGTATGCGAACTGATATTTTTCTTACTGGGCTTAACCTATAAAAACAGGATAGTATTAATTGAAAAAATAAAGGAACAGGAAGCCCTTAAATTAGAAGCCGAAAAACAAATTTTTGAAACAAAAATAGCAGTTTTAAATGCACAACAGGCAGAGCGCAACCGCATAAGCACTGACATGCATGATGACCTGGGCTCAGGCGTTACAGCCATTCGATTATTCAGCGAACTTGCCAAAACAAGGTTAGGGAAAGATAGCGTACCGGAAATTGAAAAAATTTCTTCCTCTGCAAATGAGCTGCTTGATAATATGAATGCCATTATCTGGACAATGAACAGCAGCAACGATTTGTTTGGTAACCTGGTGGCATATATACGCAGTTATGCTATTGAATATTTTGAAAACACAGGCATTAAATGCAGTGTAACCATTGCAACGGATTTACCTGAATTTGTAGTTACCGGAGAAGTGAGGAGAAATGTTTTTTTAGTAGTAAAGGAAGCCCTTAATAATATTTTGAAACATGCCAAAGCAACAGAAGCATCGCTGGTATTAAGGAGAGAGGCCGGTGGAATATCTTTTTTTATACAAGATAACGGTACCGGAATTGATTTTGAAAATTTACGCAGGTTTGGTAATGGATTAAAAAATATGAAACAAAGAATGATTATATCAGGCATTGATTTTTCTATCGAAAATAAAAATGGCACCCTTATAACTATGCATGCGCCAAAAAGAAATTAATTTTTTTTTGAAACCCCCGCAGTCATAAAAAGCCAACCTGCAATAAAACAAGCACCTCCCAATGGGGTAATAGCACCTATCCATTTTAAGCCTGTATTTTCTGAGATGTTAATAAATGCCAAAAGATATAATGATCCACTAAAAAATAATATACCAATACAAAATAAACGTCCGGCCCATTGTAAATAATTATTAGGAAATTCTTTGTATAAAATACCCGTAATTAATAAAGCAACCACATGATAATACTGGTAGCGGACACCCGTTTCAAAAATAGCCAGGCTTTTATCGCTAATGATTGCTTTTAGTGCGTGTGCACCAAAAGCACCAGCAATAACAGCCAATGCACCCAGCAATGCGCCCAATTTTATAAACCCTTTTTGCATGTAAAAATATTTTTAAGAAGTAAATTGAAGCCTTGCCAATAAATCGCCAAAAGAATGTTCCGATAACTCCACCGTTGATAAAATAAATTTTGCAGCATTGTAAAAAGGAGTCCTTTCTTTTAGTTTTTGTTCAATAAAAAAAAGCAATTCTCCAGGGTTCATTTTTTTAAGCAAAGGCCTTTTTTCCTGCTCTGTCAAAACCCTTTTTAAAATTTCCGGCGAAGTAGTGGACAAGTAAATAGTTGTTCCCTCCTTATTCATCCATTGCATATTTTGTTCAAAACATGGGGTACCACCCCCGCACGCAATAATGGTATTGGTAAGGCCCTTACAGGTTCTTAGTGCAGCAGATTCTACGGTTCTAAAATACGCTTCGCCCTTATTTTCGAAAATATCCGCTATCAATTTTCCTTCGTTTATTTCAATTGCTTCGTCAAGGTCAATAAACGTAAAACCACGGGCTGCGGCCCATATTTTACCCCAATGTGTTTTACCACTGCCCATAAAACCTATCAAAAAAAAAGTCATCTTGTAAAAATTAATGCGGCACTTTGCAAA
>JAYVUJ010000473.1:0-2398 GCA_043788035.1 Ferruginibacter sp.
CTTTAACATCTTTTTTTGTAAAGCCGGTGCCATTTAATTTGCCGTTAAAAACAATGGTACCCATATCTGGCACATTTAAAAATTGCCCCAGCTTAAAGCCTGCAGTAGAAATTTTACCTAAATAAATGGGCGACCTGTTGCCAGGCAGTTTCAGGTTAACATCGCCAGTAACTACGCCCAGGTTGCTGTTTATGGTGCCAAAAGCCACAAAATCATTTAAAAACCCGGTAAAATTTCCTTTATAATTTATATTGCCTAGTTCGGCAAGGTTTGGCTGCGTAACATTTTTTAAAGAGGGGATAATGGTGGTAATATCTGCAAAATTGGTCTGCAAGTTGTTTGCCCTTAAATCGATAAAAGTGGTTTCTATATCCGGCAGGCCCCTTAAAGCGATGTCTCCGTCAATAAAACTATTGCCACTTTTTATAAGCATTTTTTTGGTGCTTAAATTATCTACTGGCCCTTTGGCAAGGCCTTGCAGTTCAAATACCCTTTTCCAACTTTTTACATCCGGTGCAAAAAAAGCCAGGTCATCGGTATTCAATACGCTATTAACAAAATGGCCTTCTAATACTATGCTGTGTATAAAATCGCCCATGTCTTTACCAAAGCTTTTGTAATGCATAGCATAATAATTGCCCAGCCTGCTTTTGTTGGTAACAAGGCTAAGGTTATTAAATTCCATTATTTCTGGCGTAAACTTAATTTTTGCCGAAAGCTTTTTTAGTTCAAACCCACAACGTTCCGTAGTGGCTAAATTGCCATCCGTAGTAAGCGTGTCGCGTTCAAAATGCAGGTTTTTAAAATCGCCGTTAATGTTGCGCCAGCGCATGTGCACGCCATCAAAACTGCCTTCGTATGGCAGCCTGTCTGTTTGTTTTTCGCTATTAAAAACGCCGTTGGTTAAATGGATATTTTTTATAGTAAAAACCCAGCCAGCATTGTTCCACTGGTAAGCAGTGGTTTTTGCTTCGGGGTAGGTGGTATCTTTTTTAATGTGCAGCTTATCGCGGTTGCCTTCAAAATCGTATTGGGTAAATTCTGGTCCATCAAGCGTAAGCGTATTTATGCTGATAAGTTTTTTCGATAGACTAATATCATCTGCAAACAAATCAAGCTTTTTTAAAGACACAATCATGTTATTACCTGCCCATTTATCTATCTGGTTAAAGTGCACATTTTCTAACTGCAATATTTTTATATCGAATTGGATGCCTTCTTTATTGGATGTGCTTGTTTTAGGCGAGGCAAAATAATCTATCAAAAACTGGTAGTTCCATACAGAGTCTGTACGATGCATATTTACCTGTACATCTGTTAGCGAAATATATTTTAAAGTGGCTTTGGTTTTCAAAAAAAACCAATCTGTAATGTTTACTTTGGCATTGCCGGCATACAATAAAGTATCTTGATGCTGGTCTTCTATCAATAGGCCTTTAAGATCGAGCTTATCAAAAAAACTATAATCAATATGATTAATGTATACTTTAGCTTTTAGCCCTTTACTAAATTTATCGGCTACCACCGCAACTATCCAGTTTTGTATAACCGTGATATGCAATACCGACCAAAAAAATGCCATCGGTAAAAAGAAAGCCAGGAAGAACCAGCTTTTATGTTTTGTTCTCTGAAAAGTGTAGAGCCAGCCTGCAATCCAGGCTATAGAAGCAAGTATAAATACCCAGGCTGGATAGGCGGGCTTTAGATAAATAAGTAGCATAGCAAGCACCAACCAAAATATTAGTGTAAGAAAAAACCATTTTAATATGTTGATGCTTTTGCGCAGGTAAAAATTGTAATTAGTACAAAAATAGCGTTTCGCTGCCTATGGGCAAATTCAGTACCAAATATATTATGTAATTGAATTTGGATAAGTTAAAGGATTTAAATTATTTTTTTGGAAAACAGCCCTTTTTTGTATCAACCAACACAACAGCTATGTGGATCTTCACAGGCGTCGTACTCTTTTACGGCATCTCTTTATTCAACTTTTTCCACTAGTTATGGGGCTTATACTGCCATGTATTTACTATATTTTTTGCAAGAGCCCTTTTTTGTAAATATTGTTCAATTGCCAGCACTATCAAAATGCCACCTGTATAAGCCAGCATATCAACCCATTCAAAAGAGCCTCCTAAAATTATCCTTGTTACTGTTGATTTTCCTAAACCAAGCACGTCTGCTAATTTAAAGTATTGGGTAACTTCTACAGCATACGAAAATACCAATACCGCAATAGCCGTTTTAAATATAGGCGTATTTACAAATGCTTTTACAAAACAATAAATTAGTATCACCACTAAAAGATCGCCGATATAGGGACGTACAATTCGGTCGTGCATGTACAAAGCAATTAATACCTCAATAATAAACAGGCAATGGCTATTAAAAAATAACG
>JAYVUJ010000474.1:0-9405 GCA_043788035.1 Ferruginibacter sp.
GGAAATTTTTCAAATCGTTTGAAAAATAATTCCCCTGAAACCCTTTAATACCAATATGTTCAAAGAACTTACACTTATAACGTTAGGACACTAATGAAAAATTATAAGGTATGAATTTTTTAATTTTGCTACTACCATACAATAAGCGCATAGTATAATTTATAGCAAGGTTTGGCATAGAAACTTATGACTCCTAACTAATAACTAGGCCGAAAGCCTACACCCATCTTGCTATAAATGAATCGCTTATTGGGAGGCTTTTCGCCGGTGCTTTGCTTATCATCTTTTTACTTGCCATTGCTAGGACGAGATCAACTATTTTTTCTGTTTCATCAGTAAAATTGATGTGAAGGGCTTCTTTTTCATTAAGCCAATTTTCTACTTTATGAAGGTGTTTCTTTTTAAGGTTTTTTATAACTGGTACGCCTAAATCTTGCGCTGCTGCTGCGTTGCAATGTTGCTCGTATTGATTTTTCATGGGCACTATCAATAATTTTTTCCCCATCTGCAAAGCCTCTGCAGGGGTTTCAAAGCCGGCACCACATAGTATGCCTTCACAAGTGGTAAAGCTTTCTGTAAATTCAGCAGTATCAACCGGCTTTATCCAGCAATTATCTACCGTATACTGTTTATTTGTGTGCTTGCTAAATATTTGCCAATCTATTTTTTTAAAGGATGATAAAAAATCGATCAGTTTTTTATCGGAGTACGCAGGCAGGTAAACAGTATAATGCCCAAGGTTTTTTACATCGGCATTGCGGATTTCTTTTTTAATTACTGGGGTGAAAATATTTTCTCCGTATTTTTTAAAATGAAAGCCTACACCAATTTTGCAAGGGGCATAATATTTAAGTATCATAGCAGCAATAAGCTCTGTCTTAACAGGCTTTGGCGAATCTTTATGGGATACGCCAAACTGGTGGCTCATGCCAATGCAGGGTATATTTTTTATTTTGCTAGCCCATGCGCTTATCGGTTCAAAATCGTTTATTATCAGGTCATATTCTTCAACTGGTAAGGCTTTTATTTCTGCCAAAAACTTTTTGCTTTGCATTTGCTTAAAAGTTTTATAAAGGTCTACGCCACCTTTTTTACCAAAAATAAAGCTCAATCCTTTTAGCTTATATTTTATTACATGGTTTAAGCCTACATCTGCTTGTGTGCCACTTAATAAAATATCCAGGTCGCATTTTTTTTCCAAAAATGGGATTATTTCATTCGCCCTGCTAACATGCCCGTTGCCTGTACCTTGTATAGCGTATAATACTTTCATGATAAAAATTTAAGAAGCTTTTACAAAATCTTCCATCATTATTTTAAATAGTTCGGCGGTTCGCAGGTAGGCTGCTTCATCCGCATAAAAATTTTCATTCATCTCCAGCACCACTTTATCTTGCTGGTAATGGTAAATACTCCAGTCGTTATTGGCGTATTCCAGTGCAGTCAGGTTCTCTATCCAATCGCCGCTGTTTAAATAGTTAACCGAGCCTTTGCTGTTGGTAATTTGCCTGTTGGCAGGCTGGTGTATGTGCCCGCATAAAACATAGTCGTACCCTTTTTCTATAGCAATGCCAGCGGCAGTTTCCTCAAAATTATTGATGTGGTTTACCGCGCCTTTTACAGAATTTTTAATTTTTTTTGATAAAGAAATCTTGCCTTTTCCAAATTTTTTGCTGATGTAGTTGATAAAAGCATTAATGTAGATGAGTGTATCGTAACCAACCGCACCAAGCTTGGCGAGCCACCGGCTATGTTTCATTATAACATCAAAAACATCGCCATGGAATATCCAGCTTTTTTTGTTGTTGGCATGGTGTATCACCAGCTTGTTTACAATATGAAAATCGCCTATTGAAAAATTCTCAAACCTGCGCAGCATCTCATCGTGGTTACCGGTAACATAATATACTTTTATGCCACGGCTAAGCATGCTGGTAATTTGTTTAATAACCTGCATATGGCCGGCTGGCCAGTATTTTTTACTGAATTGCCAAATGTCTATAATGTCTCCGTTAAGAATAAGTATGGTAGGGTCTATAGTAGTAAGGTAACGGCTAAGCTCGTTGCTACGGCAACCGTAGGTTCCAAGGTGTACGTCGGATATAACAGCCACATCGAGTTTTCTTTTTTCCAACAGATATAGTTTGATACAAAGTTCCATCACTTATGTGTAGAAATTGTAAACAGAAAGTTAAGTTAATGTGCTGCTTTGGCAATGTGCTAGTTAGCAAATTAGCACATTAGCTAATTTGTATTACCCCTGGTCTTTTTTACTCTGTAAAGTAAACCCAAACGTAGTGCCCACATCTAACGTGCTGCGCACGTGGATGGCTTGCTGGTGCGCTTCAATAATATGCTTGCATATGGCTAGCCCAAGCCCGCTGCCACCTACTTTACGGCTACGTGCAAGGTCGGTGCGGTAAAATCTTTCAAACACCCTGCTTAAGTGCTCTTCGCCAATGCCGATGCCATCATCGCTAATTTCTATCAATATCCTTTTGCCATCTATTTTGTAAGCGCTGGCTTCGATAATACCATTTTGCTTGCCATATTTTATAGCATTTTCTACCAGGTTTATAATTACCTGGCGCATTTTTTCTTTATCTGCGAAAACAGTCAAAGGCACTTCGCAGCCCTTTTTTATAATCATCTTTACTTGCTTTTCTTCAGCCTTTATCAGTAACGATTCATACACGTCTTTAACCAGTTCCTGTATCACAAAATTTTCTTTGTACAACTGCTGTTCGCCACGCTCCAGCTTTGAAATTTCATCAAGGTCATCTACCAGGTTTACCAGCCGGTCTACATTTCTGGAGGTGCTGCCAAGAAATTTCCTGTTTACATCAGGGTTTTCTAAAGCGCCGTTTATTAAGGTATCAACATAGCCTTGTATGGCAAATATGGGCGTCTTTAATTCGTGCGATAAATTCTGTAAAAACTCTTTTCTATAAGCTTCGTTCTGTTTTAGTAATTCAATTTCAGCCTTGCGTTGTTCTGCCCACGCTTCTACATCCTGCCGTACTTCATCTATGCTTTTTTGGGGCAGTATATTCTTGTAATAAAACTCTTCCCTTTTGCTTGCTTTGGTTTGATAAATAAGCTTATAGATGAGCTTTATTTTTCGGTAAACAAAACGCTGTACCATAAATAATATCAACCCATAGCTTGCAGTAAAAATTATCACCAAACTAATTACGGCCGACCACCAGATTGGCTCAAAAAAGTAAATGGTTGCGCTAATAGGTATCGCAATTATTGCTGCGGTAATACCCGAAAGCTGCTGTGGGGATAAATTTTTTGTAGAAAACATTTAGTGTTATGGTTTTAAATTTCGTTTGATGATTTGTAATTTTCAACTGCTCATCTTATAAATAACTATTGGAAGCCGATTGTTTTTAAAACGGCTATGTAATGGTAAATAGCGGCTGCCAGCACAAACAAATGTCATACGCCATGATGGTAAGTGTATTTTTTCCACACATAAAATATTACTTCCGGGATATACAATACCTCGCCGGCAATTATTAGCTCAACTTCATAAACTGGCATAGCAGTAAAAAACGGTTTGCCACCGGCGAGCAAAAACATGCCCATTAATAGATAACTGCCAGTTGATAAGTTTTCGAAACGCGGCTGTAAAATACCTTAAAAAAAATACCCAGCAAAGTAAGGCTCCACAAAGCTACCAGCAACGACATGCAAAAGCTGTTATTTGCGTAAATAATTATAAAAGGCGTGTAAGTGCCCGCAATTAAAAAGTAAATGCTTAGGTGGCAAAATATTTTAAAAATATATTTTTTCCGTGGCTGTTTAAAACTATGGTACAAGGTAGAAAATGTAAATTCCATCAAAAAACCAAACCCATAAATACAGGCAGCAATTATACCGGCAATGCTTACATTTTTAGTTGCAATGGCAATTAGGTAGGCTATAGAAATAATGCCAAACAAAAGCCCGGCGCCTTGAGAGATACTGTTAACTATACCCTGGTGTAAAAGAGTTTCTTTACTAATTGTTTTCATACTAAGTCCTTTACATGTGTAAGTTAAACTGTTTAAGTAAAACATGTAAAAAAGTACCGCAGGCACATTAATAGTTGTATGGGAATGTTTGGTAAAAGTAAGTATATCTCAAAGACTTAAAGTTAAGCCCTTTTCTCTACTTTCAAAAGTGGTAGGGTGAGTTAAAGGCAAACAAATAAATCCTTATGTTAACACCATTGGGTTATAATTCAAATTTATAACCAACCCCTTTTACGGTTGTAATACAATCGAGGTCTAGCTTTTGGCGTATTTTTCGTATATGCACATCAATAGTGCGGTCGCCAACAATTACTTCGGTGCCCCAAACCTGGTTTAATATTTCGTTACGTAAAAAAACTTTGCCTGGCTTAGAAGCTAGCAAGGCAAGCAATTCAAATTCTTTTCTTGCTAAAACAATGTCGTTGCCCTGGTAATTAATAATATATTTTTCGCGGTCAATTTTGAGGTCGCCTAATTGCAAAAGGTCACCGCCTTCATTATTCAATCTCCTAAAAAGCGCATTTACTTTGCTTATCAATACTTTAGGGCTAATTGGTTTGGTAAGGTAATCATCCGCGCCAGTTTCCAGCCCACGTATTTCTGTGCTTTCATCGCTTAAGGCAGATAAAAACACGATCAACGTTTCTTTAAAAATAGGCTGCATCCTTAAAATGTTACATACCTCAATACCATTTTTACCAGGCATCATAATATCGAGGATGATAAGGTTTGGAAGATGTTTTTTAGCCATCGCAATTGCCTCGTCGCCATTTTTTGCGGTAAAAACTTCGTACCCTTCCTGCTGCAGGTTAAATTGTATGATTTCCAGTATATCTGGTTCATCATCAGCAATTAATATTTTTTTAACATTACTCATACCTAGTTTCGATACACAAAAGTAGTCTATCAGTTTAAATAACTTAACAGTTGCTATTGGTTCTGATATTATCAAATTGTTAACCACATGTAGTAGCTTTGTTATAATACGTTTCGACTAAATCCTTCATTTAAAAGCAATTGTATTTTTAGTCATCTTTGTACTTACAAAAACTTATGAAAAAATATTTTTTACATTTTACATTCTTACTGGTTTGCGGCAATGTTTTTGGCAGCATAGATTCCACCGTTATACCCATTCAGCGCCAGCGCAATCACGAGCAGATTGATGAAGAACAGCTTAAATGCGATAAGTCAGATGGAAAGCAAGATGGTATGGTTAAAGTTTCGGACAATGACGACATAAACCTACAAGTAACAGATGCTTTAATTAGAAGGATTGATGTTCTGCAGGACTTCATTGAAACCGATAAAAAAATACCTACTAACAATGAAAAAATCCGCCAGCTTAATTATATACAGGAAGTAGTTGCCAACTTTAGGGCCGCATGGAAATTTAATAAGCTAAACCCGGTAATGGCTCCGCAGCTAATAGATAATTTTGAGAAGATATTAAAAGCTAACCTGGATACGCTGGATATGACGCACTATATTGATGAAGCGCCTTATGACATTGGGATGATAAATGTAGAGATTTTTAAAAGTAATAAAGGGTATAAAAACAGCAAAAATAATTTGTACCTGAAATATACAGCCATGCATGCCGAAAGGATATTGGGCAGTATACGGCCTTTTATAAATGAGCCTTTTGCAGATAGCCTGGTAGTTTTAGCTTGCATCAATAACCCGAAACAACTGTATGATTATGCTTCAGGGAATAACACACCCGAAGGCAAGCTGATACAAAGAAATACTAACCCGATGGTACATGCGATAGTAAAGCTTACACGCACGCCAAATTCTTTATTTTATTTTCCTTTTTTAGATGATATACTTAAAGGCAAATTAGCCATTGATAGCATACAGCTTTTTATTGGTGATGGCGAAAAAAGGATGGATAGTGTTGGATATTTTAAGCTACTGGTTAAAACCGAAGTTGGCTATCAGCAAAGGTTGATTGCAAAAGATACGCCCATTGCCATGTTTGGCGCAAATGGCTTACGAGAAATGTTGCAGCGCAAAGCCATCCAACATTTTATTACACCGATAAACGAACTGCACGAACAAAATAACCTCGCCCTTCGTATGAGGGCTATTGAACCATTATCTGCCCAAGATTTATATTATGTAATGGTGATGGGGGAAAATGATATTTATACTTCCAGCTACAAACATAGCTTTACCCGGCTGCTGCAAAAAATGGGCACTACGCCAAGGGGCGATGAATTAATGATGAGTGTGAATATGGATTACTTTAGGAAGTTTATAAAAATGGCTGCCAATTTTAACCAGTTGGATGTTTTTTTAAAAACAATGCCGCAAGAAAAATCTTCAGTATTAATGAAAGCCTTTGTTGCCAACCTCGATAAAAGCAGCAACCTGGAAGATGCGGTAGATGTGGCCGACAGTTATAGCAGCATTAGAGATACAACTTTGCTGCAAAATATTTTGCGCAACGTAACCAATAACGAGCAACGCAACGCAGATGAAAATAACAAAAGAGGCAAGATGATATACAGTTTGCTAAAAACTATTTTATCTTCTGCTGATAGTTCAACTGTAGACCTTACAAGCCAGATAGGCATACCTTCTATTTATTCCATCGATAATAAATACCTTACCGATGATAGCGGCAGGATAATACAACAAGTATTTTTTTATGGCGATGAAGACGGGCGTACAAATTATACAGGCTTTATCAATTCGTTTGCTAAAATGGATTGGAAAATAACAGCTAAGCCAGAATGGGTAGAAATTAAATCTCTAAAAGGAAAGATATTAATTTATGCCAACCTGCCTTTAAATAGCGATAAAAATTTGGATGATACGGCACAGGCACATTTGACTAAATACTTACATCGGAATGCTTTAAACCCTTCCATTGTAATCCATCGGGGGCACAGTTATTGGCTGCCGGGTACCATAAACCGAATGGCCGGCAATGCAAAAATTATTGTGCTGGGCTCTTGCGGAGGCTATAAAAACTTAAGTGAAATATTAAAAACTTCTCCGGATGCGCATATTATTTCCACTAAAGAAATTGGTAAGGGAGATATTAACCGCCCGATAATTAATTACTTAAACCAAGCGCTGTTATCTGGCAAAACATTGGTTTGGAAAGATATGTGGGCAGCCTTAACAAAAGTGTTTTACGCTGATAATAACAGAGAGGTAAAAGAAAGCTGGGATGATTATATACCACCGTACAAAAACCTGGGCGCCATTTTTATAAAGGCTTACAATAAAAAGATGGAATTACAATAAGGTATAGCCGCAAATTCGCACATTAAATCTTAGGCTTCCTGAAATTCGTATTTTTAATCTGCCAGCCTGTGGCAACTAAATAATAAAACGCACCAGCCAACCTACGGCAAAATTATTTGCTAACTTTACAAAATGAGTGAGCAGGCTAAGGCAAAGGGTATTGTCAATTTTTCATTATTACGCAGGGTATTTCAATTTGCTTCCCCTTATAAAAATAAATTTTACTGGTCGTTGTTTTTGGCTGTTTTTTTAGCAGTTATTGCTCCCATACGCCCATGGCTAATACAAATTACCATTACCAAAGGGTTGCAGGCGGGTACGCAATTTTGGTTTTTAAAGGGCGCTGGGCCAGTAATTATTGGCATAACAGTAATTCAGCTGGCTTTGCTTATAATTGAAACTCTCTGCCGTTTTATTTTTACTTTTTTTACTGCTTCGCTGGGGCAAAGCGTGGTAAACGATATGCGGGTAGCCACCTATAAAAAAGTCATCAGCCTAAACCTTTCCCAGTTTGATAAAACGCCTATTGGTACGCTTACTACACGTACTATCAACGATATAGAATCTATCAACGACATTTTTAGCGATGGGTTGATACCTATAATTGCCGATCTGTTATCCATCATTGCGGTACTGGCTTACATGTTTTTTATTAGCTGGAAGTTGACGCTTATTTGCCTGGCACCTTTTCCGGTACTTATTATTGCAACTTACTATTTTAAGGAAAGCGTAAACAAATCTTTTATACAGGTACGCAATGCGGTAGCGCAACTGAATGCTTTTGTGCAGGAACATATAACAGGTATGGGCATTGTGCAGGCCTTTGCGGCAGAAAAACGAGAATTTGCTAAATTTAACAGGATAAATAAAGTACATCGCAACGCCAATATAAAATCCATTTTTGCCTATTCAGTTTTTTTTCCGGTGGTAGAATTAGTGTCTGCTTTATCGGTAGGCTTATTAGTTTGGTGGGCAGCTAAAGAATCTTTGGTATTAGCGGATGTAGATAAGCCAGCGGTTGTTGGCGTAATCACTTCTTTCATCTTATGCCTTAACCTATTATTTCGCCCGCTAAGGGTAATTGCTGATAAATTCAACGTACTGCAAATGGGTATGATTGCAAGTGAAAGAGTATTTAAAGTGCTGGATAATGAAGATGTTACACCGCAGGCTTCTGCTGCGGATACTATTCAAAAAGACATAAAAGGCAAGCTGCAATTTAATAAAGTATGGTTTGCCTACAACGAAGAAAACTATGTGCTAAAAGATATATCCTTCAGTATAAATGTGGGCGAAACATTGGCTATTGTTGGCAATACGGGTAGCGGCAAAACATCTATCATCAGCTTAATTAACAGGCTGTACCATATTCAAAAAGGCACCATTAAAATAGATGATACTAATATAGGCATGTACGATCTTTTTTATCTGCGCAGCAAAATTGCTGTTGTATTGCAGGATGTATTTTTGTTCAGCAGCTCTGTTTACGAAAATGTTACCTTACGTAATACGGATATAAATAAAGAGCAGGTAATAGAAGCTGCCAAAATGATTGGCATACACGATTTTATTATGCAACTGCCCGGCGGTTACGATTATAATGTAATGGAAAGAGGTGCCACTTTATCGCTGGGGCAACGCCAGCTATTATCTTTTGTAAGGGCATTATTATACAACCCCGCCATACTTATTTTAGATGAAGCTACCTCCTCTGTTGACACGGAAAGTGAGCAACTGATACAAAATGCCATTGATAAATTAATTACGGGGCGTACTTCTATCGTAATTGCACACCGTTTATCTACCATCCGCAAGGCAACAAAAATTATGGTATTGGATAAGGGAGAAATTATGGAAATAGGTTCTCACGATGAACTAATAGCAAAGCGTGGGCATTATTACCAGCTGCATAAATTGCAGTTTGAAAAGCAGGCGGTTACTAATTTGACTGTGTAATTTACCAATTAATTTAGTAAATTACAGTAAGGATTATTCAAAACAAAACCAATCAATTATCGAAAACAATATTTTGCGCAAGCCTTTTGCAGATTATGAAAAAGCATAAATGGATCTTTTAAAAGATGCATTAAACCGTTCTTTTACAGAAAGGTTTTTGATGGCT
>JAYVUJ010000475.1:0-2759 GCA_043788035.1 Ferruginibacter sp.
CAAAGCCAAGCGTGTTGCTTCCATCACTACGGTTATGCGTGTAGGTAAGTGTGTTGGTAAAACTGGTTAAAATATTATCGCTGAATAAGGCGTAGCCATAGTCAGGCTCACTTACAACCGGGCGCCAGCTATGAAAGTTAAATAGCTGAAAAGTTTTTCTGTACGTAGTTATAATATGGGTTGTATCGTTTAAAGCGTATAAAGCCCCTGCTGCGCCGTTTTTTGATAAAGCGTTGCCTGCCCCAATAAAAGCAACATCAACAATGGTAGTGGCTTTTATGGGTATCCATTTAATTTGTGCAGCTTCCATGGTGGCAAGCCGGTAACCATCGGCAGTAAAGGCGCTATATAATAGATTTCCTTTAGAATCTGCCGCAGGCTGGTAAATGCCGTTTATATTATTGGTGAGCTTGTATACTTTTTTATCTTTTAGACTAACCGCAAAAATTTTATCAGATGGGGTGCTATTATCCATTGCCGTATAATAGACAGTATCGCCTTTTACAAAGGGGTTACCCACTAAGTTAAAAGAAAAAGGAGTAATAGTTACTGTTTCACCATTAGCAAGATCAACTTTTACCAATGCCATTTCGCCCGCAGGATTTCTTACTGCGGCAATGGCTGTATTGCTATCTATATATTTTGCCTGGGTAAAAAAATAGTTAGCAGCATTAGGCAATTCTTTGATTAAACTTCCGAATTGTGTATTAATCCGATGCAGGTTATTAGCTCCGTTTGCCTTTACATTAACGGCAAGAATCTCCATGCCATTGTTACTAATTACTGGTGAAAAATATTTGCTTTTAAAAGTTAACTGCCGTTGTTTTTTTGTGTAGATGTCGATCAATTGTATGTTGCTATAATTTCTATTAGCCCAGCGTGGATCTGATTGAAAACTTGCATACGCTACTTTACCATTGTTATAATTAAAATAGTTATCTATTACAACGTTGGTAGTGCGTATCTTTTTTTCTTTCCCTTTTATAATAAGATAAAAGGCGCCTGCTTTTTTATACGATTGTTTGGCAACAATAATAGTATCATCATTTATAAAAGCTGGAAAAAAATAATCTGCCACTGTATTCTTTTCTATTGTTGTAATGTAAGCAGGTTCGCTTTCAGGCTGGCTTTTCGCTATTGTTTGCGCCTTAAAATAATCAAGCGCATCCTGCCGGAACTGGTGGTAAGTTTTACCGCTATACCTTTCAATTGCTTTACTAAAAGCAAAAAATAACCCCTTAAATTGTACCGCATCGGATGTTACCTTTCGCCAAAAATCGTTGCCATATTTTTCGTTGCCATAGGCAACCAACTGATACCCTAAATCATAATGGTCAGGCGTATACTCTTTTAAGGAACCACTGCGTATCTTCATCCAGCTGTAATTTTTATTGGCTATTGCCAAAGCCCTAAAGCCATTATAAAAATTAGGCAGCCTGCCCCTGCCTTGCGCACTAACTAAAGTTTCTTGCCACACAGCATCGCCTTCAAAAAAGTAATTTGGTATAGCAATTCCGTTTGCTAGCAATTGGCCTTGTTGCCC
Organism: Ferruginibacter sp.; assembly: GCA_043788035.1. Classification (GTDB taxonomy): domain Bacteria; phylum Bacteroidota; class Bacteroidia; order Chitinophagales; family Chitinophagaceae; genus Ferruginibacter. The sequence continues at coordinate 1,544 of JAYVUJ010000475.1, forward strand.
AAGCACAAAAGAAAAGGCTTTTGTTAGCCCGGTATTAAAATTAGCAAACTGCTGCATGTGGCGGTTTTCATGAATGATAAGGTTATCATCCCAACGAACGCTGCCATTGCTAAAACTATTTTGCCCTGGCACCATATTTAATTCACTCATTACCGGTGCAAGCCTTACATAGGCATTTGGTATTGTTGTTTGGTTAAGCAATACAATATTCCATTTGCGTTGTTTGTTGCCAATAGTGGGCGTGGTGGTATTATCCAGCAACTGTACAATATTACTGATGCGGTTTGCCTGGCTATCTAAGCCTACAGGAAAAATTACCCTTGAAGTGGCAGTATTTATTTGCTGCCATTTTGAAGAAGCAGGATTGCCGCCAAAATTTTGTGCAATCAACAAAGAAGGAAAAAAAAATAAGGATAAAAAAGGCAGCATTAACTTTTTAACCATCATGTAACAAAGTTTAGAAAAACTCTAGCCAGAAAAATTTTGGAAGATATAAAGCAGTTGAGTGACGCTTTACAAATAAGTAAAGCTTTAAGCGAAGCTGATAATAAACAACGAAAATTATTTATCAGATAAATTTTTAGCAATCAGGAAACCAAAAATGCCGCCTATTAAACTCCCAATGATAGCACCTGATAATAAGCCAGTAAAGTTAGCGCCATAAATAAGCAGGCTAATACCCAGTCCGAGCAAACCACAAAATAAAGCCATTGCAATTACGGCACGGTTTGTTTTTTTTGTTCGCGCATGTGTGTTAGAAGTTTTTTGGTGTGGCGAATACTTGTGGGGGAGCCTACCTTTTGAATCGGGCATAAGTTTTTATTTTCAATATACGCATTATTTTTTTTACAATACAATTTTGCTTGTTGTTTTACAGATAAATAACTGCAATGCTACTCTACATTTACTTAGGGTAGCCCAATAAATAAGTAATGTGCATACCATATTTGTTTTTTACTTTGCCTGTTTGCCACTTATAATTTTTATCATCAGCAATGGTGGCAATTTTTAATAATTGTTGAGGCTGGTATAAGTGTATTATAGATACAATGCCATCCCACATTGTGCATAAGGGTATTATCGGGATGATGTACGTGAATAAAAGCCGGCTCCATTTAAATGGCCTTAAAAAAGGTGTAAAAAAAATAAAACCAATAGGATGAAGCATAGTTATTATAGCCATAAAGAATAAGTTTTTATTGCCGCCATCAAAAAC
>JAYVUJ010000476.1:0-2085 GCA_043788035.1 Ferruginibacter sp.
ATCGCTTTCATTAATGCCACGTCTTCATCTATACGATGATAATGATCGCAGGCAATAGCTCCTGTATCGCTATCCTGTACTTTGCCGGGTATTAAACAAAATACATCCCAGATAGAAAGACCTTTTCCATCTTCGTTCCATGCACCTTCTACCTGGTAAGAAGAAGTTGCACTACCCCAAATAAAGCCCTGTGGAAATTTTTGGTTCATAAAATTAGTTGCGTCGTGCAGTTGATATAAAATAAAATCAATCAATTATTGGTAATACAATCGAGCCGCCAAGGTATAGCATTTATCCAAATCATTTTTATCAACCTTTTATTATTATAAAAAATTACTGCTGTTATGCTAAGCTTTGGGTGGCTATACCTATTATAAATTTAACTATAGCATTTACCAATTCGTGTAATCAGTATTAATTCGTGAAATAAATGCTATCTTAATACTGATACTTTTTTACTATTTCTTATTCAACATTTAACAAAACACCCATAAAATTTAGCTAATAAAAATATTGATTTATTTATAGCATATATTTAAAGCGTACAAGCGAGCCATTTATTTCCAAAATCTTATAATACTACAACATGTACATTCTTTCAACGATTGACCTGCTTATCATCCTGGCCTATTTTGCGTTAATGATTTTTCTTGGTTTTTACATGAAAAACAGGGCGAAGAAAAGTAAAGATGCCTACCTGATGGCGGGTAAATCTTTACCTTGGTATGCATTGGGTTTAAGCGATGCCAGCGACATGTTCGACATTAGCGGCACTATGTTACTAACAAGCATGGCATTTTTATATGGGTTTAAAAGTGTTTGGATTCCCTGGATGTGGCCCGTATTTAACCAGATTTTCCTGATGGTTTTTTTAAGCCGCTGGCTCAGGCGCAGCAATGCTACAACCGGTGCTGAATGGCTTAAAACACGTTTCGGCCTTACAGACAGAGGGGTTGGCCAAAGCCATAAAGTGGTAGTGGCTTTTGCCCTTATTTTATGTATTGGTTATATGGCTTATGCCTTTGTTGGTGTAGGCGAATTTTTACAAATATTTCTTCCCTACGAACGTATTAAAGAAGCCTTTCCTTTTTTAAACCATGGTGAAGCAGCTTTTGCTGTTGGCTCAGATCAATACCGTGCCGCCCTCGATATTTCAAAACACAATGCAGCACAATTTTATGGCGTATCCATTTGCCTCATAGCAATGCTATACAGTATAATGGGTGGCATGCATGGTATTGTATTGGCTGATGTAATAAAGTATATGATAATGATTGTTTGTTCTTTGTTTGTGGGTACCATTGCCATGAGGCACCTTGGCGCTACAGGAGTAAACGTATTGGACAGGGTACCAAAAGGGTGGAACTCGCCATTTTTTGGTTTGGATCTTGGCTTAGACTGGACCAATAAATTAAATGATGCTAAAATTAAATTAGAAAAAGATGGCTACCAGTTATTTTCGGCCATCATGGGTATGATGCTGTTTAGTGGCATTATGAAAAGTTTGGCTGGCCCTGCGCCTAACTATGATTGTCAAAAAATATTAAGCACCAAAAGCCCGGAAGAAGCCAGTAAAATGAGTGGGTTTATTTCGGTGATACTGATGCCTGTAAGGTATTTTATGACGATGGGGCTTTGCATATTGGGCATACTTTATTTTAAAGACCTTAACCTAAGCAATGGAACAGATGGCTTGCTGAATTTTGAAAACATTATGCCCGCTGTAATCAGTAAATATTTACCCGTGGGTTTAATAGGATTGGTGTTGGCAGGATTTTTAGGTGCTTTTATGAGCAATTTCAGTGGCACCTTAAATGCAGGACAGGCTTATATTGTAAACGATATTTACCTAAAGTATTTTAACCCTTCGGCCGACCGTAAAAAGATTATTACCATGAGTTACCTGAGTGGTATTGTGATGGTAATTTTTGGCATTGGACTTGGGTTGCTTATTAAGGATGTAAATATGATATTCAATATCATTACTGCAGGTTTGTATGGAGGATTTGTTTGCGCCAATGTTTTAAAATGGTATTGGTGGCGCTTTAATGCCAATGGCTTTTTTTATGGCATGCTGGCAGGCAT
>JAYVUJ010000477.1:0-3202 GCA_043788035.1 Ferruginibacter sp.
AGCAGTTAATTGAAGCAAATTTTATTTACCAGGTGCCGCAGTATGTTTCGCTTCTACCTAATAGCTGGTTAAAGATCCCTGAAAAACAAATGTAAAAGAGTGCGACGCCTATGAAGCCCAACAAAGCTGTGTATTGGTCGATACAAAAATTGTGTTAGCTTTTTTTTGTTTTTTATAATACAAACCCCGAATAAATCGGGGCTTGTATTAAGTGTTAGGCAAATAATTAATCGCCCCAGATATCTTCTTTTCCGTCCAGCCATTTTTTCACCAGGTCTGTTGTTACCGATTTTGGGCGCTCCAGCGGAAAGCTTAATGCCCTGTCCCAGCAAAGGCTTGCGAGTACACCCAGCGCTCTTGATACGCCAAATAAAACGGTATAAAATTCATATTCCACCATTCCATAATGAACCAGTAGAGCGCCACTATGGGCATCAACATTAGGCCAAGGGTTTTTAATTTTTCCTAAAGATTGCAGCAATGGCGGCACAGCTTCGTAAATATTCCAAACGGTATTTACCAATGGGTCATCCGGCAAATGTTTTTTGCCGAATTCCATTTGTGCCGTAAAGCGGGGGTCTGTTTTTCGTAATACTGCATGCCCGTAGCCTGGTACTACTTTTCCATCAGCCAAAGTTGTTTTTACGTATTCTTCAATCTGCTCTTTGGTGGGTGTTTCTACGCCCAATTCCTCCCTCATTTTAAATATCCATTTTATTACTTCCTGGTTGGCCAGGCCATGCAATGGACCAGCTAAGCCATTCATGCCAGCAGCAAATGAAAGGTAGGGGTCACTTAAAGCGGAACCTACCAAATGCGTTGCGTGGGCACTAACATTTCCACCTTCATGGTCTGCATGGATGGTCATGTATAAACGCATCAATTCTTTAAAGCCATCATTTTCGCCATAACCCATCATGTGGGCAAAATTGCCTGCCCAATCTAACAAGCCATTTGGCTGTATGTGTTCTCCTTTTTTATATTTGCGCCTGTAAATGTAAGCTGCAACCCTTGGCAAGCGGGCAATCAAATCCATCGAATCATCAAAAGTAGCTTCCCAATAATCTTTTTTGCTCATGCCTGCAGCATATCTTTTTGCAAAAGTACTTTCAGTTTGCAAGGCCATAATGGCAATAACAAATTGCGTCATCGGGTGGCTGCTCACGGGCAATGCATCGATAGTTGCAAATACATGGTGTGGCACGTGGCTGCGGCGTTGCCAGTTGGCGGTTAATTCATGCACATCGGCTTCAGTAGGCAACTCGCCCATCAACATTAGGTGAAAAAGCCCTTCTGGCAGAGGTTCTGTACCATTAACAACTTTAGGTAATTTTACTTGTAATTCAGGTATTGTATAACCGCGAAAACGGATGCCTTCCTGCGCATCCAATAAAGATGTTTCAGATACAAGGCCGGTAATACCCCTCATGCCCTGGTAAATTTGGCTTAAGGTTACTTCTCCAACTTTTTTATCGCCATGCTCTTTTAATAAGGCCTTTATTTCCGCCCCTACAACATCTGCCTTTGCCTTAAAACTATCTTTAGTAACACCCATATTTTTTTGGTTTATAAAAACAATGTACAATGCTTTTTAAAATGATGGCTAAAATTACAACCGCACGGGCTGCTAAACAAAAGTTTTATACTAAAATTTACAGATGGTTTTTGGCAAAGCCTTAAAACAGTATATGAACCCTTTTTTCAGCAAAAAAGGCATATTAAGGTTATTGGTAACTTGTAAAATATTTCTTCGATGATGTCATTATTGTTTGTCAATTAATTGGTAATCAATTATTTTATAGCCTGAAACCTTTTGCTGGTAAGGGTTGCCTATTTTTAATAATATATTTTTTTGCAAACGGATAGTTTAAATTTTCTCCTCCCGATTTTTTGCTGTAATTTTACCTGACCGCTCGGACACACAACCTATATTTTTTCCGCTGGTCATCCAGGATAGAAACCAAATAATCATTCAGAATTTTTGCTGTATAATTAATAAGTTTAGTTAGAAGTTGGCTTTTGTAACACATACCCAACTGGCTCATCTTATTTTTATGAATGTAACAATTTTTTTTATCCATTAATCTGACAAATTCAAAATTGATAAATAATGAAAACGGCTAAATACATTTTTGTAACCGGTGGTGTTACTTCTTCTTTAGGCAAAGGCATAATAGCAGCTTCTCTTGCTAAATTGTTGCAGGCCCGCGGGCTTAAAGTAACCATTCAAAAATTTGACCCATACATAAACGTAGACCCTGGCACTTTAAACCCTTACGAACATGGCGAATGCTACGTAACAGAAGATGGGGCGGAAACCGACCTTGACCTTGGGCATTACGAACGATTTTTAAATATCCATACCACACAAGCCAATAATGTTACTACCGGCCGTATTTATCAAACCGTTATAAATAAAGAAAGAGAAGGCGCTTACCTGGGCAAAACAGTGCAGGTAGTGCCGCATATAACAGACGAGATTAAGCGCAGGATGATGCTGCTGGGCGATAGCGGAAAATATGATATTGTGATTACTGAAATTGGTGGTACCGTTGGCGATATTGAAAGCTTGCCTTTTATAGAGGCCGTGCGCCAGTTACAATGGCAGATGGAAGAAGAAGATTGCCTGGTAGTGCACCTTACGCTGATACCTTATTTAAAGGCAGCAAAGGAATTAAAAACAAAACCAACGCAGCACAGTGTAAAAATGATGAGCGAAAATGGCGTGCATCCGGATATTATTGTATGCCGTACAGAAAGGTCGTTAAATTTAGAATTAAGAAAAAAGATAGCCCTGTTTTGTAATGTAAAAACAGAAGCAGTTATTGAAGCTATCGATGCTAATTCAATTTACGAAGTGCCTTTAAAAATGTTGCAGGAAGGATTAGATGTTATTGTATTGAAGAAATTGCACATCAATGGCTACTCAGCCCCTGAGCTTGTAAAGTGGAAAGGATTTTTAGATAAATTGAAGTACCCCTCCAGCAAAATCAGCATTGGCTTAATTGGTAAATACATTGAATTGCAAGATGCCTATAAATCGATCCTGGAATCTTTTGTACATGCAGGTGCGCCAAATGAGTGTAAAGTGCAGATAGTGAACGTGCATAGCGAAACTATTACCGATGAAAATGTGGCAGAAAAACTAGGCGGCCTTGATGGCTTGTTAGTAGCGCCCGGCTTTGGTATGAGAGGTGTTGAA
>JAYVUJ010000478.1:0-3218 GCA_043788035.1 Ferruginibacter sp.
AGCGAAATATTAATTTACTTAAGAAAAGTATAGCATCACCATATCGCTAGTGGAGGATCCTATTTGTAGAAATAAATTATAGCATAATCATTGCTCCAGCGGAGCAACCTGTTTGTAGAAATAAATTATAGCATAATCATTGCTCAAGCGGAGCAACCTGTTTGTGGAAATATATCATAACATAATTATTGCCAGGTTTCCGAAGAACAATTCTACCAGGGGTTTATGCCGATGCAAACAGGTTGCTCCGCTGGAGCATTGATGTTGCCGCGGATTTACGTTCTACAAACAGGGTATGCCGCTGGCATAAGGGAGCAGCCTGTTCGTTATAAATTCTTACCTTTTTGAAATTATCAATGGAATAATATTTCTTATCTAAGCAGTATGCGTATTTTTCGTAACAGGCCTACCATGTATACGCAGGAACATGCCGTGGCATATTCAGCGAAGTCTCCGAATAACGAATAGGCAACAAATTATTATACCCTGCAGAACATGCCGTTGCATGTATCTACGAATACAACTAATTCAAGGACCTACTTTTACCGTAGAAAATAACTTTTTGAAATTATTTTTATCTATCGTAATATTACAATCAATGGGATTAACAAAAACCGCCATCTTTAACGAAAAACAAAACAGGCTTGCCCGCATGATGAAGGCACTGGCGCACCCCGCACGCATTGCTATTATACAGGAGCTGATAAAAACAAATGCCTGCATTTGTGGCGGACTGGTGGTGGAACTAGGTTTGGCGCAGGCAACAATTTCTCAGCACCTTAAAGAATTAAAGACTGCCGGGCTAATAAATGGTTCTATTGAAGGAACAAGCGTGTGCTATTGTATTGATGAAAAAGCCTGGAAGCAATGCAAAAAAGAAATGGACGCTTTTTTTGTGGCTTACGAAACGAAAGGTAAATGCTGTTGATTTTTTTTGCCTATATTAATCGCAATATTACAATTAATTAAAAAATACAACTATGCAGACAGAACAAGAATTAAAAGAAATAGTTAGGAAAAAATATAGTGAGATTGCCTTGCAGGATAAGGAAACAAACGAGTCCTCCTGCTGCGGTGCAAGCTGCTGCTCAACAGAAGTGTACAATATTATGAACGAGGACTATAGTTCGGTGGCTGGATACAAGGCAGAAGCAGACCTTGGCTTAGGCTGCGGCCTGCCAACACAATTTGCCAAAATTAAAAACGGGGATACAGTTATTGACCTCGGTAGCGGCGCCGGCAACGATTGCTTTGTCGCCAGGGAAGAAGCCGGCGAGCAAGGCAAAATAATCGGCATAGATCTTACAGATGCCATGACCCACAAGGCAAGGAACAATGCAGAAAAACTAGGCTTTAACAATGTGGAATTCAGGCAGGGAGATATTGAAGCCATGCCGGTAACAGCAGCTGTTGCGGATGTAGTGGTAAGCAATTGCGTGCTTAACCTGGTGCCCAATAAAAACGGCGTCTTTAAAGAGATATACAGGGTTCTAAAACCCGGCGGCCATTTTAGCATCTCCGATATTGTATTGGTGGGCGAGCTTCCGGATGCATTACAAAAAGATGCGGAGATGTATGCAGGCTGCGTTGCTGGCGCCATACAAAAAGATGCTTACCTGGAAATGATACAAGCCAACGGCTTTACCAACCTCACGCTGCAAAAAGAAAAAGCAGTCATTATACCTGATGATATCCTTAAAGATTATTTAGATGAGCCAGGCATATCAAGCTTTAAAGCAGGCAATACCGGCATATTCAGCATAACGGTTTATGCAGAAAAGCCGCTTACTAAAAAGCCTTGCTGCGAGCCAGGCTGCTGCTGATAAAAACAGAAACACTTTAAAAAATACTGCAACCAATATGCGTTGTATAATAGAGATAAACTTTTATAATGACAGCAAATGATTGCGCTCCGGCACTGGATAGAAAGAAGCTTAGTTTCCTGGATAGGTACCTTACCCTATGGATTTTTTTAGCAATGGCAATAGGCATTTCTATTGGCTATTTCTTTCCATCCTCTTCTACAGCCATCAATTCATTTTCATCGGGCACCACTAATATTCCACTGGCCATTGGGTTAATACTGATGATGTACCCGCCGTTTACAAAAGTGAAATACAATAAATTAAAAGTAGTTTTTACCAATACTAAAGTGTTGGGCGTATCGCTACTGCTTAATTGGATAATTGGCCCAATACTTATGTTTGTACTGGCCATAATTTTTCTGCATGGATATCCTGAGTATATGGTTGGGCTTATATTAATTGGGCTTGCCCGCTGCATTGCCATGGTGATAGTATGGAACGAGCTTGCAGAAGGAAGCCGGGAATATGCAGCCGGGCTAGTTGCATTAAACAGCCTCTTTCAGGTTTTATTTTATAGTGTGTATGCTTACCTTTTTATAACTGTGCTTCCGCCGTTGTTCAGTATTAAAGGTTCTGCAATTAATATTTCTATTGGTGAAATTGCTACAAGTGTAGGCATTTATTTGGGAATACCTTTTGCCGCAGGTTTTTTTACAAGGCTTATTTTATTAAAATTAAAAGGAGAAGACTGGTACCAAAAAAAGTTTCTCCCTTTTGTATCACCGATTACTTTAGTAGCATTGCTTTTTACTATTATTATAATGTTTAGCCTTAAAGGAAAACTGATAGTACAAATACCGTTTGATGTTATACGGATTGCTATACCATTGGTTGTATATTTTGCCATCATGTTCCTGGTAAGTTTTTTTATTGGCAAAAAAATGGGCGCGGATTATTCTACCAATGCGGCTATTGCTTTTACTGCCGCAGGCAATAATTTCGAACTGGCCATAGCTGTTGCTATCGGGGTGTTTGGTATCAATAGCGGGCAGGCATTTGCAGGCGTTATTGGGCCGCTGGTGGAAGTGCCAGCGCTTATTGCTTTAGTGAATGTTGCTTTTTGGCTGCGTAAAAAATATTATGCTTCCAACAAAAGTTTTGTGGCAACGGTTACTGAAAAGCCATAGTATTTTTTACCCGGTGAGCCACGTTAAAAGGCTAACTCACCGGGCAAAAAACCAGCAATACCTTACACATATTATTACTGCCACTTTTACAATTTTAATACTGTGGAAATTGCACAAACTATTCGTACCGAAGCACCAGGGATAGAAATGAAAATCCCTTTTTTGTCGGGCCTCCCGTAAAAAAAGGTGGCAGTGAATAGCCCGCCCGAAGGGGTGCCCAATAAAA
>JAYVUJ010000479.1:0-3090 GCA_043788035.1 Ferruginibacter sp.
GTGTTTGGCAAGCAAAGGCGCCAACAAAAAGCTGAGTGCCAGCAAACGCAGCAATTCAGTTGCATGCAGGTACGACATAGGAGGGTTAGCCAAAAAGAAAGGGGAATACACAAACAGCCCAAATAAAGAAGTAACCAGCACGCTACGTTTAAAAAATAATACCTGCGCCAAGATATCAGGGGCATTATCCATCTTTTTTATGCGCTGCATATTAGAGAAGCTCCACGCAAGGATAAATAGAAAAAAAAGCAGGCATAAAGACAGTGTAAGCCCTTTGTGCGCAAGGTAAATACTGATGACCTTAAACGACCTTTCCACCCCCTCTTGCGTAACCGCTAAAAACGGCCTTTGGTAAGCTGCAGGGGATGCTGTTAGCAAATAAGGCTCTTCCTGCTGCCACATGGCCCTTTTTACTTCGGTGGCCTGGTAAGAAAGGTCAGATAAAATATCGTTGCACTGTAACAATGCGATAGACGTCCTGTTCCGCATCAGGTTAACTTGAGAAAGTGCCCGCTGCTGCAAGGTATCCAGCTCAAAAACTTCATTGTGCACGTCTTCCATTTGTGTCTCCAGCATGGAGTCGGGCAGTACTATTTCCAGTAGCGGATCATTTATAATAACCTTTACGTCATTGTTATTTTGGGTAAGCTGCCGGATATAATTATTTAAGTTTTCCTGATAAGCAGCAAGTCTTTCAGAAGTTTCTTTTAGCAGGATAATAATGCTATTTAAGCCCCGAAGGTTCCATCGGCTGGTGCCTTTGTTTAGGCGTTCTTTAAATCTTTTTAAATCAGTTTCAATACCGGGCAATTCGTTTGATACGTTCTCCAGGTTTATCTTTCGTTTTAAGAAGGAACTATTCCTATCTATGGTTACCGTGTAAGCCCTCACCTTGTTAATGAGAAAAGGTATAATAGTATCATTTTTAATTTGCGCCAGGGCTGAATCATGTTGGCGCCGGGTGATTTTTTGTGAAAAAACGGTAGTAAAAGAAATTATTAAAAAGATGGTGAAACTAAAATAATGAAGCAGCTTTAATTTATTAACCCTCATTGGAAACTTATTATTTGAACTTGTAAGATAAAACAGAATGTTCAATAAAAATAAGCGGCCAGCTAATGGGTATACACCCTTTAAAAACGCAGGATAATCCGATGGCTTTACTCATAAAAAAAACTTTGTAAAACCATGCTTTTTCAGGGGCAGATAATAACCGGTAATAGTAATTAATCAATGCCGTCAAGGTAAGGCTTTTCCTTAACGTTGGAGACGGTTATGGTGAGGTGAATACAAACATATAAAACCTTAACTTAACGGCATTGGTATTGTAAGAGTATTGAATAGTTTTACTTTAAATAGATATAAATATTATGCATAACTAGCATTTTGATTATTGGATGAAACTCAGTCAGCCATTTTATAAACAAGCACTTTAAACGTACCCGGCACAACATTTTTGGTACCTTTTTCCAAATCGGCTACGCTTAAATAAATCTTGTGCGTATTTGTATCAAGCGCAAGCGTTTTAGCCTTAGTTTGAGTAGCAAGCGTCTGCACTACAGTATATTTATCAGCGGACTCCTGTTTAATTATCGTAGTGGTGGCATCGCCATTAGAACAAAAAATCAACTTTGTTGCAGCGTCATATGCAACAGCATCAACACCTGCGCCAATCGGGATGGTAGTAATTATTTTGCCAGAAGTTATATCAACAACGCTCATGCCTTTATTTTCACGGCAGGCAGTAAATATTCTTTTATTTACAGAGTCAAACGCCAACCCTGTCGGACCGCCACAGGGCGCTAAAGCGTAGGTGTTAAGGATACTTAAAGACTTGCTGTCTATCACTTTCAGGTTATTGTTATCTTCAATATTATTGTAAATTTTTCCATGCCCGTCGGCTACTGCAAACTCAGGGCCACCGCCTAAAGCTACTTTACCAATTTCCTTCATTGAGCTTACATCTATAACAGAAGCGTTATCACTACCGCCGTTAAATGCAAACACCCTGTTGCTAAATGCGTCATAAATTATGGCATCTGGTTTTTTGCCGCTGAGCGGTATAGCCTTTATTATTTTAAGCGTGTTGATATCAAAAACAACTACAGCGTCTGCCTTGCCATCGCTGATAAAGCCTTTGCCTGCATTGGCAGCAATTGCAATACCGTGGTTGCCCATCATTGCCCCAATGGTAGCAACTAGTTTTTCAGTATGTAAGTCTATTACGTGAACAGTGGTGCCATGGGAAACATACAATTTTGCGCTTGGCTCATCAATGTATAAATAGTCATAACCGCCATCGCCCGGCAAGGCAATCTGCTTGTCGAACACATACAATGCTTTTTGTTGGGCGCAAGCTGTACTGCTTACAAAAACTATGATGCAGCAGTATAAAACTGCCAGTATACATTGCTTCATCTTATTAAATATTTGGTTAGAGCTTAATTTTTATAAAAGTTTTTAGTTTGTTTAGTGCTGGTTGCCTTTGTTATCGGTTGTATAGGCGCCCAGGTCTTGGTTGTATTTAACCATACCCGTTCCATATGCAGGAGAACCATTTTGCAAACGAAAATCGTAGTTGTTAGGGTAGCCATTTGGGGCAGCTACCTTGCCATCAAAATTAACGAATAATGGGTCGTAGTTGCCTATTTTTTTTGAGAGCAGATCGGTGGGTACAGTTGTGCCTGCACCAGAAGCGGGGTAAAAATTATCCCTGATATTAATCTTTTGGGTAGAATCGACAAGGTCTGTGTATACATCTACGGTTGCGTAAAAAAGGTTATTGCCGTAAGTTGTTTTTACAAGGTCGCCATCTGTAAAAAGTTCCAGCCCATGGTAACAGTTTACAATAATGTTATTGTAAATATGGCCGATGGCGTTAACACCCACAGATACAGCCCGGCCTGGCTCTGCAGAACCTCTGCGCCAGCCATTTGATACCAGCGTATTGTTGTACACTTCTACTTCTGTCTGTGGAAAGGGCACCGTTTTGCTGGTTTCCAATTTTATGCCGCTTCCTGCCTGGCTAAAAATAACGTTGTAAGCAACCACGCCTTTTGTGCCGGATTTTAAATTGATGCCTTCGCCATC
>JAYVUJ010000480.1:0-2326 GCA_043788035.1 Ferruginibacter sp.
GGCGCCAGCAGGCAATAACGGGTTTGTAAATGTTTTTTGTTGCTGTTGCGCTTCCACGGCAGGGATAACAAAAAAACTATACAAAACCATCGCGTAAAAATAAAACTTTACTTGTACCATATTTCTAAAGGTTATAAGGCTCTTCATAAATTGAACAGCCGTGTTGCTAGGTAAGCGGAGGTTCTACATATATTTATAGCAACTTTTGTAGTACTGCTTATTAGTTGTAAATCCCACTTTATTTCCGGCTCCATTTAAATGAAAAACCGTTGGTTTAATTTTTATTGGTTTAGGTATGTAACATTATTTGCTCAATAAATTTTAATGATAAATAGATTGGTTTTGGATATTGCTACTAATCATTGCATTAATATCTTGCCATCATTCCACCACCGGAAATGATGCTATCCTTAACCTTGCCGCGCCCATGGGTATTAAAATTATGGGTTGTTCTTTTGTAGATACTGCTACCGGGCTTTGTGGCAATATATCGCATAGCCCATATTTATCCAGCACCCATTCGGGTATCAATTTTCCTTTTGCTTTTAATTCTATTGGCACTGCACTTTGCGTGAAAGGAAAATCATCCTTCGGCCATGGCTTCTTTACAATTTCAAATTGATTTTTCAAAGATTGTCCATTTAGTACCAGCCCATAATTCCACATACTGGCGGGGTAAATTTCATAAGATGGCCATTGCGACTGGTCTACGTTTGCCTGCCATTTAGAATCGCCAATGGCAGATTGCTTGCTATCCATCTGTTTATAATATTCATCTATTTTTAAAGAAAAAGTAAGTGGTCCATAATCGATGCTCACGCTATTTTTATTTTTTTCCCAGGTATCCTTCTTCAACGCCATTGGCAACACTAACTCTACCACATCGCCCTGCTTCCATTTACGTTCTATCCTTGCGAAAGAGCCTGCCTCAAAAGCAATATTTTCTGCAATGCCATTTACCATAACTTTTGCGCCATTGCACCATTGCGGTATACGCAGGTATAAAGGAAAACTAACAGCAGTTGAGGAACTTACTTCAATCTTTATATGCTCATCAAACGGGTAATGCGTGCTTTGTTTTAATGTTACCATACTGCCTTTTCCTGCACCTACTTTTGCGCTTGTTTCACTACTGTTGTATAACATCGCTGCAAGCCCATTATCTGGCGTGGCCATCCATAAATGCGCGGCATAATATGGCCATCCCTGCGAGTGGTTGTGCTGGCAGCACCGGCTGCTAAAGGGGTTCATCATTAAAAACGGTCCTTCGTTTGGTAAGCCCGGCGAATGGTTGCGGCTATCGCTTACTACCATGTTGGGCGCTGTTAAATACCGCAGCCCTTTAAAATCCGGCATTACTGCGGCAGGGTAAGTATTAAAAGCAACCTTCTCGCATTGGTCTGCCCACATTGGGTCGCCGGTAATGCCCATTAAAATTTCATCGCTCGCCATCTCTTCTACCATGCCACAGGTTTCTACCGCTTGCCTGGGGTCGCCGAGGCTTTTACGTGCATTTTCATCAGCCCCAAACATACCACCCGGCACCTGCCCGTATAAGGCACGCACCAAATAAAAATCGTTGTAAGTAGCTTTTAGGTAACTGCTATCTTTTGCCTGCATATAATAGGTGGCCGGTTCCCTGAAACATTGGCTGATATTTACATTGTGCCAGTTAGGCAAATTATCTTTCTGCGACCAGTCGGCTGTATTGCGATGGATTTTATTGGCAAGTTCCAGCAGCCATTTTTCGCCGGTATGGTTGTACAGCCAATAAATACTATACAGGTTATCGCCGCCACGGCTATTTTCCCAATAAATTTTAAGGAGCTTATCATCCGGCACGGCCTGCTGCCACTTGAAATATTTCGTCATAAAAGGTATTACCCGTGCGTCATGGCTATACTCATAAAAAGATTGCATGCACCAAAGCATTAACATGTTAGGCCATAAATCTGGCGTGGTGCCTTTGTTGTCCTGGTGTTCTGTTTCTACTATGCGTGGGCCAAAATAACCATTTGGCTGCTGGCTTTCAAAAGCTTTATCAAGCCACAATTTTGTTTCGGCAATAATGGTTGTATCTTTTAAAACATAGCCCAGGTCGCCATACCCTTTTAACCAATACGGCACTTCTTCCCAACCATGGCCGCCCTGCCCGTTGCCACTAAACCAGGCATTATCTTTTTTATCCAACCAGGCACTAATGCCGCCAAGCTTACCTGTTAAGCCATCCCGTTGCAACTCTAAATATTTTAATATCCATCCTTGAGGCTTAATGCTGCCCACGGGTAATTTTATAAATGCAAGTGGCACTAAGGGCTGTTTGTTA
>JAYVUJ010000481.1:0-3894 GCA_043788035.1 Ferruginibacter sp.
TTAAGGTCTTGCAACCACAAATTACAACTTAGGTAGGTAGTCTAGGCTGTCTACCTTTTTTTTGCCAATTTAACAAATTTTATTAGGCGGTTAGTAGTGTATTTATATGTTTTTCTTTCCCTCATCCTGCTTCACCAAAAGAAAGGAAAGGGCTTACTTAACGGCATTGATTCATATGGCACAATTACTGTAGTATATAATTTGTAGTAATAACTGGCTTTACCATCCTTGTTTTAAACCAGTGCTTTTACAGTTCTATATCACCATAAAAAAGAAAC
This sequence comes from Ferruginibacter sp., assembly GCA_043788035.1. GTDB lineage: Bacteria > Bacteroidota > Bacteroidia > Chitinophagales > Chitinophagaceae > Ferruginibacter. The sequence continues at coordinate 279 of JAYVUJ010000481.1, forward strand.
TGTTTTTATATGGCAGCTAAGCCGATGAACTATTACATTGTTGCTTTTGTTTTGATACTATTTATTATCAGCATAGCTTGTTACCGTAACTATACGCTGTATACTTTTTTGCCATCTGCTGAAAAAGTTACTGCTGATATAAAATGGATTGCACCTTCAGTAAGCCAAATTCCAGATGGAGAAAATGGCAGCCTTATACATTATGGCTTACAGTTGATAGCCAATACAGCCAACTATCTTGGGCCCAAAGGCGCTGTAAGCATTTTAAGCAATGGCATGAATTGCCAAAACTGCCACTTGGATGCGGGCACAAGGCTTAACGCAAATTGCTTTGCTGCCGTAGCAGCCACTTACCCTAAATATAAGGAACGTAGCGGGCGTATAGAATCAATTGAATACCGCATTAACGATTGTATGCTAAGAAGCCTCAATGGCAAGCCCCTTGATAGCACTAGCAGAGAAATGAAGGCAATGGTTGCATATATTAATTGGGTGGGTAAAGAGGTACATAAAACTAACCTGCCTGCTGGCATGGGTATACCAGATATGCCTTTGCTGCATCGTGCAGCTAATGCCGGCAACGGTAAAAATATTTATGCCAGTAAATGTGTAAGCTGCCATAGTACAGATGGGCAAGGGCTAGCGCAGAAAGATAGTAGTTATATATATCCGCCGTTATGGGGCAGCCATAGTTATAACGTAAGTGCAGGCATGTATCGGCTTACACGCCTCGCAGGATTCATCAAACAAAATATGCCTTATTTGGCTGTTCAAAATAAACCTCAATTGAGTGATGAAGAAGCCTGGGATGTTGCGGCCTACATCATTGCCCAAAAACGACCCGTAAAGATGTTTGCGTACGATTGGAAAAACATTGCTAACAAGCCTGTTGATTATCCTTTTGGGCCATTCGCCGATAGTTTTTCTATAGCGCAACATCAATATGGCCCTTACGAAGAAATTAAAAAGTGGAGGCAAAAAATACAAGGGGATACCCATGCTAAAACTGGTAAATAACCGCTACCTTTTTTATTGGCAGCAACTGCGTTTAATTGGCTATACCTTTAAAATCGTCATTGCCATTCATTGATTTATTGAAAAGATAATACTTGCCATCCTTGTTATTTTTCCAGTACCGTCGGCTCTGCAAATCATAATAATACCTTCCATCAACAGATTTTTTAGCGGCCGTATCATTTACAGATATAACTTTTGGTACGGGCTCTTTAAGCTTACGCTTTGCAATAACCGGCGCTTTAATAGCTGTTATATCTGTTTGTAAATTTGTAGCAGTACCAGTTGGATGGCTCTTTTTGCTGCAACTATACATGCTTGCGGCAATAATAAAAAGTACAAGGCAAAAATATTTTTTCATTTATAATTTTATAAAAGGTTGTCCAACAATTTTACCAAATATTGTTAAAATAGAAACTATAAATTTCTATTGATACATTTTGTTTGAAAGAAAAATATATTTTTGGCTGATAATACTTATTAAAAAAATAAGTATATCTTTAAATACATTTTAATTTTACCATACATTAAAATTTATGCTGCTTATTATATGACCCGTAATTTTTTTGCGATATTGCTGGCTGCTTTATTTTTATTCAACGTTGTTGGGTACAAGCTAGTAATACTGCTGCAGGTACAAAAAGCGGATACCGACCTTGAAGCCCTGATCAATAAAAAAGATTACCAAACCGAAGACCTTTTTACGCTAAAGATACCCATTGACCTACCATACCTTAACAATAGCCCAGCATTCGAAAGGGTGGATGGCGAAATAACTGTGAACCATGAAACCTATAAATTTGTACAGCGCAAAGTAGCCAACGATACCCTGTACCTGCAATGTATCAAACACGTAGAAAAAAATAAGCTGCAACAAAAAAGTAATGATTATTTTGATAGAACCACTGATATTACTGGCAACGGTAATAACAAAAACTCACCAGGCAAAAATACGTTAGCAGCCAAATATGCTGCCCAGGAATTTATGGATACTTTCCACGCCTGGCATTGCAATACTTTTTCCGCCTCATTACCCTCTTTTCTTATCAAACAGTTTACCAGCAAAAGTTGCGAGTATCTGCAACTGCTGATAAAACCTCCGCGAACAGTATAATCTTCCCTCAACTGCAATTGTTATTATGACTTTGCAGCTGTAGCTTTTTTGCTATCACCACATCTTTTAAAATGTATCGAGTGCTGCACCTGCACTTTTATGCAAGCACATATACTGCAGGCAATAGTATTTGCTGGTCTGCACATTAGCTTGCAATGCCGTTAATGATACTCATTTAATTTTTGCTTCGTGATAGACACACAGCAAGGTTATACTTTTTTTAAAAAAGCCATAACTACTGCTTATTAAGCTACGGCCTACCATTTTGCCTTTGTAAAATTTTACTTACAATTAAAAAATAAATCATGCCTTATATTCCGTTAGAGCATCATTTGCCGGGCATTACCGGCTTATTAGAATATAGAAAAGATGCTGCAGCGCCCATCCGTGAGTTAACGCAAACGCTGCTGCGTGGACCATCTACCCTAACCGAAAGCGAGAGAGAATTGATAGCCACCATAGTCTCTTACCGCAACGAATGTACTTTTTGTACTACCGCACACACGGCTGCCGCCAATGTTTTGTTAGGCGAAGATGATACCACAGCTAAAGTAAAGGAAGATATTAGTTCCGCGCCGGTAAGTGATAAAATGAAAGCGCTTCTGGCCATTGCGGTACAAGTGCAACAAGGTGGAAAAAACGTAACAACGAAAGCAGTAAAAAAAGCAAAAGCCAACGGCGCAACAGATTTGGAAATACATGATACTGTTTTGATAGCTGCCTTGTTTTGCTTGTACAACCGTTACGTAGATGGGCTTAGCACGGTTACGCCAACAGACCCCACGTTTTACACAGGGCTTGGCAAGCGGCTAAAAGACCACGGCTACAACCGTTTGCCACAAGGGTACGGACATTTAAAAAACTAAAAATCAGCGGTATGCAAAACGAAAAAATAACACCCTACCATTGGCTACTTTTTATAATTTGTTTTTTGGGGATGGCTTTTGGAGGCACTATTTCCACTTTGATGCCAGTGTATTTGCCGGTAGCCGTAAAAGATATATTGGGTACTAAAAATAGCGTTGAGTTGAATAATATCAGCGCTTACATCAATGCTATTTTTATTTTTGGCGGAGCTTTCGGTGGGTTCTTTTTTGGCGTTGTAAGCGATAAGTATGGCAGAAAGCCCGGGGTACTATTTTCTATTGGCTGTTATGGCTTGTCCACCTTATTAACCGGTTATATGCCGGCCTGGTGGGGGTTAGTTATCTGCCGGTTTTTTAGCGGTTTTGGGCTTGGTGGCATATTAGTTACGGCTACTACTTTACTGATGGAGGAATGGCCTACAAAAACCAGGTCAATATTTGTAGGCATCTTATCCATTTCTGTACCGATAGGTATTTTTTCTGCGGGCGTAATCGATTATGTTGTTTCTAATTGGCGGCAGGGATTTTTAATTGGCACCATTCCGCTGGGCATTGCATTAGTATCAACGTTGCTTTTAAAAGAGTCGAAAAAATGGTTGTACAATCGCCAGCAAATAGTTGA
>JAYVUJ010000482.1:0-5442 GCA_043788035.1 Ferruginibacter sp.
ATATTTATAACGAAAGTGCTGGGCATTTATAACGTACCGCTATTGCTTATTTTGGGTATTGGCCTGGGGCTACTTATACCAGTTTTATTTTATAAAGCCGCCTGCCAATTTAATATGCGGTGGCTTTTTACCCTGGAACCTTATGGTAAAAAACATACGGACCCTACAATCTTAGCAAGGGAACAAAGCATAAGCCGATAAACACATGAAAATAGAAAAGAAAAATAAAGGGCTGCTGCTTGCCGGGGTATTTAATGGGATGCAAAAGCTATCCATACCAATATTTGGTGTTATCAGTACCATGATATTGGCACATATCGGCTTAACTAAAATTGACATGGGCGTATGGTCTTTATTTTTGGTAATTACCTCTTTTGTAGAAATCATACGGCAATCGCTTGTAAAAACATCCCTTATAAAATACCTGAACCACAGTGCTGGCCAGGATCATAAATTGGTATTGTCTGCCGCTGTTTTTTTAAATATATTAGTTACAGCAGCGCTCCTTTTTATATTCGTAGCTTTTGCGCCCTATTTTTCAGTGCTGCTTAAAGCTCCGGCATTACGGTCCATGTTATATATCTTTTCTATTGGTATGGTATTACTAGTGCCTTTTTCGCATTTTGAATGGATAATGTATAGCAAATCGCAATTTAAAGGCTTGTTTTGGACGTTCTTTTTCAGGCAGGGCATTAGCCTTGTGCTGATGATTGTTTATCTTATTTTTAATGATAAGCTTTCGTTGAACCTACTGGTAATTTTTTATTGCATAGGTATATTCTTGGGCATCTTCATCGCTTACAGATTTGTGAAAGAACATCTTGAAAATACTTTTATACTATCTGCTGTATGGGTTAAGCAATTATGGCATTTTGGCAAGTACGTTTTTGGTACCGGAGTAAGTTCATTAATTTTTTCAAATGCATCGCAGGTAATGCTGTCCCCCATTTTAGGGAGCACCGCCTATACCGCATCGCAAAGCGTAGCTTCAAGGGTCATCAATCTTGCAGATATCCCCTCCCAGGTATTGGGCGACTTGCTTTTTCCTAAAAGCTCCCGTAAAGAAAACGCCGGGAACAAAGAGGTAATAAAATTTTTTTATGAGAAGGCCGTAGGCGCAACGCTCTGTTTTAATATACCAGTTATACTGGTTATCGTACTGTTTCCAAAAATAATTATTTTAATACTGGCTGGCCCCAAATATTATGATGCCATACCCTACCTTCAACTTATTAGTATTAGCGGCGTTTTTATGGCTTTCTTAAAACAATTCGGCGTAATAATGGATTCTACAGGCCATCCAAAAATCAACTTTTTTACAATGTCCATACTTGCCGCTGTACACCTTTTAATTACTTATTATTTTATACAATATTTTGGTTTTCTAGGTGCTGCGTATGCCTTAATACCATCACATATAATTGGGTTTATTATAAGCCAGTTAATTCTGTATAGGTATTTTGGCATCAAGTTCTTATCTTGTTTTAGATATGCATTTAGCTTTTATCCTGAACTTTTTAAAATGGTTGTAGACAAAGAACAATGGAAAACGGCTTAATTATAAATAGGGATGTAATAATGGTGGGCTTGCAGCCGTGGGACCTGGAAATTGGGGGCAACTTCAAAAATATGGCCTACCAGATTGCCCGGCAAAACCGCGTGTTGTACGTTAATAAACCGTTAGACAGAAAAACCGCTTTAACCAGCAAGCTCGATACAAAAACAATTACTCGGCTTAAAAGTATTAAAAAAGGCGTGGGCGTTTTAGAAAAAGCCACTACAAACCTTTGGGTATTTAACCCGCAAACCATGCTTGAGTCTATCAATTGGCTTCCGCCCGGCAGGCTATATAAAATATTTAATAAGCTTAATAATCGCAGGTTTGCCAAACAAATAAAGCAGGCCTGCAATAAATTAGGGTTTAAGCGAAGTTTACTAATTGTAGACAATGATTTTTTCAATTCTTTATACCTCAAAGAATACCTTACAATCGATTTTTCAGTTTATTATTTACGGGATTACTTGCTTTCTCAGCCCTATTTTTATAAACATGGTATTTTATCAGAGCCAGCGCTAATGCAAAAAGTTGATATTGTTACTACCAATTCCTCGTACTTGGCAGAGTATGCACAAAAATATAATACAAATTCGTTTTACATTGGGCAAGGCTGCGAGTTTGAGGTTTTTGAAAAAAAAACAGGCCTTATACCTACGGATATTGCTGATATACCAAAACCGATTATTGGTTATTGCGGGGCACTGTTAAGTATACGCCTTGATATTGATTTGTTGCTATCGATTGCAACAGAAAAGCCGCAATGGAGCATAGTGCTGATTGGGCCGGAAGACGATGGGTTTAAAAAGTCTGCATTGCACTATTTAAAAAACGTGTATTTCCTCGGTCATAAAGAGCCACACGCTCTGCCGGATTATGTACATTGCTTTGATGTTTGCCTTAACCCGCAGCTGGTAAACGAGATGACTATGGGTAATTACCCACGTAAAATAGATGAGTACCTGGCTGCTGGCAAGCCCGTTGTGGCCACCGCTACAAAAGCAATGGAAGAGTTTAAATCCTGCACCTATTTATGCAATGATTTAAATGATTACCTGTTAGCTATTGAAAAAATATTAGCCAGCCAGAATGATGCAGGGCAAGCACTCAGCCGCATTGAAGTGGCAAAATCCCATACATGGGAAAATAGTATTATTAAATTGTACACGGCTATTAACAACCACCAAAATAAACAATAGATGCAACAAGGATCATTTAACGACGAAGAAGAAAAAATCGATTATTTTACCGAGTTTATTTCATTACTTTTTGTAACTACTGTTTTGGCTTTTTTATTTATAAAAATCATGTTCTACTAATCGCAACTGTGCCTACACAATCAATACATATTATTAGTAAGCTTCATCATTGGTTAAAAAGTGAATTTATTCAAAAAAAATTCCTTGGTCCATGGGGAATTGTACCGTTAATCTTACTTGCGGTCGCAGGCGGAGCATTGGCTGCCAATAATCTTTTTTTAGTACCTATAGCGGCAGGTACAGCTTTGTTAGCAATCATTATTATTTATTACTGCCTTTTTCACCCGTTACAAGGTTTTTACATCGTAAGTTTTATAGGTTTTTTTGTGTTTTACCCAAATCATCTTTTAGGCAGGGATGTTTTGCCGCTAAATACCGGACTGGAAATGCTTATAATATTCGTATTTTTTGGCACAGGTATTTCAAAAAAATCAGGGATTATCCGGGAGAAAGGGCTTTCAAAAACATTTGTTTCAATTGCGTTGTTTATGATAACATTTTATATTGGGCTACAGGCTTTAAACCCCAACGTATATGGTTTAGGTGGCTGGTTTACAGCATTTAAACGTTCTGTAATTTTTGTATTGATATATATAACTGCATATCGCCTCATCGATACCGAAAAAAAGTTTATTTATTTTATCCGTTTTTGGATCATCATGTCGCTAGTGGCAGCTTTTTATGGGTGTTTGCAGCAATGGTTTGGCTATTTATCCCTGGAAATGAACTATATCAGGAATATACCCGGAGCATATGAAATTTTGAACCAGGGCGGGCAGCTCCGTAAATTTTCTTTTTTGTCAGATGTTGTTGCTTTTGGTGTTTTAGCCGGGTGCATGGCCTTATTTACCCTGCTGCTTGCTATCAACGAAAAAAATACAAAAAGAAAAATTTCGTTATTTATATTTTCAATAATAATGGCTTTAGGCATGGCTTATTCAGGCACCAGGACGGTTACCATAATTATTCCCACAGGCCTGGCACTTTATTGCATATTAAGGATAAAGCACAAAGCAACATTAGTGACCCTATTTTTAGCCATTTTAGGAGCCATAGCGGTGTTGTTTGCACCCATTTATGACAATGCCACGCTCAACAGGATAAGGTCTACTTTTGATGCCGAAGACCCATCGTTGGATGTTAGGAACATCAACCGGCATTACATACAGCCATACATGCAAAGCCACCCCTTTGGCGGAGGTATAGGAACTACCAATGGTGCCGGGTTGTTTAATCACCCGGGGCATCCGTTGGCTGGCTTTGCAACAGATAGCGGGTTTTTAAAAGAAGGGCTGGAAATTGGATGGATAGGGCTTTTTTTAGTGGTTTTGTTTAATTTATCAATTTTATATCAGGGAATTAACTATTACTTTAAAATGAAGGATAAGCAATTAAAACTTTATGTAGTCGTTATTATATGCACGTTGTTTGCAAACATTGTAACACAATATGCGCAGGAAACAGTGGGGGGGTTCCCCTTCGCCATATTCTTTTTTTCTTCCTTATCTTTAATGAAAAGGTTGCTTGAATTTGATAAAGAAAAACGAAATACCAGCCCGGCACTGGATTTATAAGCTAATAATACAATGCGCTTAAGATAAGGATGTATACGTTTGTATTTACCTCACACTAACCCTTTCCAAAAGCTGAGGAAAGTCCCTAACTTAATGGCATTATATAAATATATAATAATAGTATTTTCTCAACCTAAAAAAAACACTGATGAAGCATTTGATTTTAATGCTGATAACATTGCTAAGTTTAAGCACAGCTTCAATTTCTCAACATATACCTTCTAAGGCAGGTACTACCAAAGAAAAGATTGCAGGCGATAAAGTAAACTCAAATACCAAACCAAATAGTACCGTAAGAAAAGACATAAACCTTGATACGAGCAACACAAAAAAGAAAACGTCAGTAGCCTCTGTAGCTTTAAGCCAACGTACGCAAGATGTATTCAACACCAAAAATGATTCTCTTATAAAAGTGAAACTAGTACGGCTCGCCATGAACAATCCCCAGCTTAAAATAGCAGATGCATCCATTCAAATTGCAAAGTCTGATATTTCAAAAGCTAATAATAGCTGGCTGAGCACTGTAAATGCCAGCGCCAACATTAATGAATTTGTTGTAAACGGCTCACCGGGTGCGCTCTACTATCCCAAGTACAATTTTGGCTTATCCATACCTTTTGATATTGCCTCCAAAACCAAAAACCTCAAGAAAACTGCCAATGAAAATTTAATCATCAATAAGGAATTAAAGAAAGATAAAGCAGAAGTTATAAAAGCACAGGTGCTGATGGCTTATGAAAATTATAAGGAACAAAGGGAACTGGTGTTAATTGAAAAAAGCTTTATAGAATATAAGTTTGCGGCCGATGAAGGAGCGCAGCAGGCTTTTACCGATGGCGAAATAACTATTGACGATATGAATAAAATGCACCAGGCATATTTGCAGGAAAAAGAAAAATTGATTACAAGGCAAAGGGACTTTAATGTCGCTATCATTATGTTGGAACAAATTGTGGGAGTACCGCTGGCAGATGCAATCAAGCTTTAAAATATATAACTTAGTATGAATCGCAGAAAGGCAATCTTCTCTATTTTTTTATTAGGCGGTGCAGGA
>JAYVUJ010000483.1:0-2062 GCA_043788035.1 Ferruginibacter sp.
TAATCAAAAAGCAAGTTCATATAAATAAATACTTCGAGCCTCCAATTTTTTTGGGAGGCTTTGTTGTTTAACGAGTTCACACCTATCTTTAATTAAAAAATAAAAAACAATGCCTTATTTGTTTACATCGGAATCTGTAAGTGAAGGACATCCGGACAAAATAGCTGACCAGATTAGCGACGCCCTAATTGACAACTTCTTAGCTTTTGACCCTAACAGCAAAGTAGCCTGCGAAACGCTAGTTACAACTGGCCAGGTTGTATTGGCTGGCGAGGTAAAAAGCAAAGCATACCTGGATGTACAGGAAATTGCCCGTGGCGTTATCCGTAAAATCGGCTACACTAAAAGCGAATATATGTTTGAAGCAAATTCGTGCGGCATTATTTCTGCCATACATGAACAATCTGCAGACATTAACCAGGGCGTTGACAAACAGAAAAAAGAAGAACAAGGCGCTGGTGACCAGGGAATGATGTTTGGTTATGCAACCAACGAAACAGAAAACTACATGCCGCTGGCATTAGACCTTGCTCATTATATTTTGTTGGAATTAGCAGCCATCCGCAGGGAAAACACAGATATTAAATATTTGCGCCCTGATGCTAAAAGCCAGGTTACGTTAGAATATGATGATAATAACCAGCCTATCCGTATCGATGCTATCGTAGTATCTACCCAGCATGATGATTTTGGAAAAGATGAAACCATGCTTGCCAAAATAAAGAAAGATATCATCAACATAGTGATACCAAGGGTTAGGGCAAAGTATCCAAAATACGACCATCTTTTTACCAACAAAATTAAGTACCATATTAACCCGACAGGCAAATTTGTAATTGGCGGTCCGCATGGTGATACTGGCTTAACCGGCCGTAAAATTATTGTGGATACCTACGGAGGCAAAGGTGCCCATGGTGGTGGTGCATTTAGCGGCAAAGACCCTAGCAAAGTTGATCGGAGCGCAGCTTACGCTACAAGGCATATTGCTAAAAATTTAGTAGCTGCTGGCTTGTGCAGCGAGGTTTTGGTACAGGTTAGTTATGCTATCGGCGTAGCACAGCCAACCAGTATTAACGTTGTTACTTACGGCACAGCAAAAGTAGCATTGACTGATGGCGAAATTGCTCAAAAAATTATGGGTATGAGCTGCTTTGATATGCGCCCGTACTTTATTGAACAACGCCTAAAACTACGTAACCCTATTTACAGCGAAACTGCAGCTTATGGGCACATGGGTCGTAAAAACGAAGTTGTAGAAAAAACATTCCATACGCCTTACGGTAAATCTATCACCAAAAAAGTAGAGTTATTTACATGGGAAAAACTGGATGCAGTTAAAGACGTTAAAAAAGTTTTCGGATTAAAATAATTAATGCCCACCCCTAAAAAAGGTAAAATTAAAGCCATAAGCCTGAAAGGGCTTATGGCTTTTTTATAAGAAGTAGCTTGACCCTATTCATCAATTTTGCCGGCACCGGTAAGCCACATTATATATAAATTTGCCCTTGGACTTAATTACTTTTTTTACTGCCTTTACGCCTTACCGGCCAATTACTATCAATAACACTTAATTTTACTTTGTGAAAAATTTTAGACAACAACAACATCGCCCCAAAAAAAATACCTTAATAGTTGGGCGTGAAGCCGTTATTGACGCCATGAAAACGGGCAAGCAATTAGAAAGGATCTACCTGCAAACCACTGTGCACGGCGAAGTAATTGAAGAGATAAGGAAGCTTGCCGAGCAGCACCTTGTACCCATCAACAAAGTGCCTGTCGAAAAATTAAACAACTTTAATGTAAGCAACCACGAAGGCTGTATAGCACTCATCAGCAAAATACAATACCAAGACCTGCAGGATGTTATTTCTTTTATTGTTGAAAAGGGAGAAGTGCCCTTATTTATAATTTTAGACAGCATTACAGATATCAGGAATATTGGCGCCATTGCCAGGAGCGCATTTTGTTTTGGCGTAAACGGAATCATCATTCCAGATAAAGGCGTAGGTGCTTTAAACGAAGATGCTATATTAACATCTGCCGGCGCATTAGAAAAAATTGC
>JAYVUJ010000484.1:0-4133 GCA_043788035.1 Ferruginibacter sp.
AAATTGAAATGTGGAATTCCCTTTTTTTCTAGCTACAGCTAAAAAAAACTACTCTTGAAGCAGCAAAATATACTAATTATTTGAAGACAAAAAAGTAAAGATAATTTGGGATGCCGGAGTTGAAAAATGGGATATCTCTATCGTTGATATGATCGAAGTATTAACCAATAGCGACCACCCTCGAAAGTATTGCAGCGATTTGAAAGCTAAGCTTAAAAGTGAAGGAAGTCAGTTGTCCGAAAAATCGGACAACTGAAAATGCCGTCTGTAGATGTAAAATCTTATAAAACTGATGTTGCCAACACAGAGCAACTTCTACGCCTGATACAATCTATTCCCTTCCCCTAAAGCTGAGCCCTTTAAATGATGGCCAGCGCTAGTCGCTTCTCAACATTTAGATGAACTGCAAGACCCTGAACTAACTATAGCCAGAGCCTTAGAGCAATACCTGCAACCTGGATCAACCAACGCCATAAAAGTATAGAAATACGCAAAGAATTAACAGGCGGTTTGAAAAGCATGGGGTTCAAAGAAGGTGCTCAATTTATACTACTTACAGATATTATTACGAAGGCATGGGCAAGCAAGTCAACCAAAGGATCTAAAATCTTTAAAGGATTAAAAAAGCAAAACTTGCGGGATAATATTACTAACACCAAACTCATTTTAAATATGCTTACAGAGGCATCAACCAAAGATATTTCCCAGGCAGTAAACCCCACCACTTTTTATGAAAGTAAAAACGTTGTAGGTCAGGACAGCAATGTACCTACAATAGTTATGAAGGAACTGGAGGCAAGGAGAGGCAAAAAATGTAATGACGTCCTTCAACGCCAAAGCGGCAATAAATGACAATGAAAAACCTTTAAAATTGGCTGCTAAAAAACCTAATAAATAAAAGCCAGCAATCTACCATTGCCTAATACTCAACCCTTTTGCAAAGTTTGTGCGGTGCAAAATTTGCAGCCCTACAAACAAAAAATACCATACTTCAATTTTATTAATTATTTTGGAGATCATTACCACCAAAATAAAAGTTAACATGTCTAAGTCGTTATTCAGAACTAAGAAGATAGAGCGTATTTTAGCCGAGGGCAGCGATAATACTCACGGTGGTGGCGGTTTAAAGCGAGTACTGTCTATGAAAGACCTTACTTTTTTTGGGATAGCGGCCATATTAGGTGCAGGTAGTTTCAGCAGTTTAGGCGGAGCTGTTTTTCATGGCGGGCCTGGGGTTGTTATTTTATTTGTAATTACAGCTATTGCCTGTGCATTCACCGCATTTTGTTATTCTGAGTTTGCAAGTCGTATACCCGTAGCCGGTAGTGCCTATACATACGCGTACGCCTCCTTCGGCGAATTATTTGCCTGGATTATTGGCTGGGCGCTGATCATGGAATATTCAATTGGCAATATTTATGTAGCTTATAGCTGGAGCGATTATTTTACATCTTTCCTTGAAAAAATCGGTATCCACATCCCCCAGTATTTATGCACAAGTTATATGGAAGTAAAACATGCCATGGCTACTGGCCACCCTACTGCCGATGTATTGGAAGCATTTAACAAAGCACCTATGGTTGGCAGCTTAAAAATCATCTTTGATTTGCCTGCTTTCACCATCAATATATTAATTACCATGCTTGTTTACAGGGGCATAAAAGAGAGCCGAAATTTTAGTAATTTAATGGTTATCTTAAAAATGATTGTAGTAGGTCTGGTAATATTAGTAGGTGGATATTTAGTTTTTTCGCACGGGTTAACGTTTAATTGGGTACCCGAAAACAACGAAGGCGTAAAAGCTTTTATGCCCAATGGCTTTAGCGGCGTAATGGCGGCGGTAAGCGGCGTATTTTTTGCTTATATTGGTTTTGATGCAGTAAGTGTGCTGGCAGAAGAAAGTAAAAATCCTCAACGAGACCTGCCAAGAGGCATGATTTTATCGCTGGTAATTTGTACCATCGTTTATATTTTACTAACATTAGTTTTAACTGGTGCTGTAAACTATAGAAAGTTTGAAGGCATTGGCGACCCATTAGCCTTCATCTTTGAAAAACAAAATTTAAACGTTGGGTGGATGCAGTTTTTTGTAGCCATTGCTGCAGTAATTGCCATGACAAGCGTGCTGCTCGTTTTTCAAATGGGGCAGCCAAGGATATGGATGAGCATGAGCCGCGATGGGTTGATGCCTCCGTTATTTCAAAAAATCCATCCTAAATACCAAACGCCTTCTTTCGCTACTATTATTACCGGGCTGGTGGTGGGCATACCCATTTTATTTACGGATAAAACCTTTGTGCTCGACTTTACCAGCATTGCCACATTATTCGCTTTTGTACTAGTATGCGGTGGCGTCTTACTCATTCCAAGAAAAGAAAAACAACCTGGCAAATTTCATATTCCATTTATTAACGGGCAATTTATTTTTCCATTAATAGTGCTTGGCTCTTTATTTATGGCACATCAATTATCCGGTAATTATTTTAGGGATATGTTTAATTTCAATTTTAACGCTAATGCGGATTATACTGCTGGTAAAATCACCTATATGGATGCGGCACTGCCTAATATTTCACTCATCATTTTCTGGTTGTTTGCCATCTTATTATCCATCATCACCTTTATAAAAAAATATTCGCTTATCCCGCTTATGGGGCTTATCACTTGTATGTATTTGCTTACTGGCATGTCAAAAAATAACTGGGCATGGTTCCTCGGCTGGCTGGCAATAGGGCTTGTTATCTACTTTTTATACGGTTATAAAAAAAGTAAGCTGGCTTCTTAAATTTAAAGTGTCTTAGATAATAAATAAATTGCATTGTTAATGGCATTGTATTTTACTGCGTCAGGGGAGGTGCGGCGTATTTCCTTTTTTTTCCGCCTGAAACTAAGTTAACTTTGTAAAATTGATATTATAAACAAGTTGGTTTAATGAAATACGAAACAGGCGATAAAATTATAGTGCTGCTAACCAACGAAGAAGGCAAAGTAGTAGAGATAATGAATGAAAAGATGGTGATGATCGAAGTAAAAGGAGTACGGTTCCCAGCATATATGGATCAAATTGATTTCCCTTACTTCAATATGTTTTCCAAAAAAACAATAGTAGAAAAAAAGAAGGTATACATTGATAACCTGCAAAAAGAAAAAGTCGTTGTAAAAGCTAAAACAGCCGATGGTATGTTCCTTGCCTTTATGCCCGTTTTTGATAAAGATATTTTTGATGATGATGTGGTGGAAAAGCTAAAAATTTATCTTGTAAATCAGACCGATACCGCTTTTATATTTGATTATAACTTATTCTTTAACGGCGAAAGCAACTTTCAATTAAAAAACAACATCGACCCATTGCAGGATTTTTACTTGCACGATGTAAAGTTTGAAGACCTTAGCGATAATCCCCGCTTTGATGTGGAATTCTCATTATCTAATCCCGATAAAAACAAAGCAACCCATTATGAAACATCTTTAAAGTTAAAAGCAAAACAGCTATTTAAAAAGATAGAAGAAACAAAGCTCAAGAACCAGCCTATGTTTTCGTACGAGCTTTTTGTTGAATATCCTGAAAAGTTTGATGAAGAAATAGTTGACCTGAGCAAGCTTGGCAACGCCGGATATAGAGTGTACGATGCATCAAAAGTTAGGGAGCATTTAGCGCCTGCCCGCACTGTGGTTGACCTTCACATTGAAAAACTGACAGATAGCTGGAAGCACCTCAGCAACTTCGATATACTAACCATCCAGTTAAAAGAATTTGAAAAATTTTATGACCTTGCTATAGCGCATCACCAACCTTCGCTTATTGTTATACATGGCGTTGGTACGGGCAAGCTACGTAATGAAATACATGATATCTTAAAAACAAAAAAAGAGGTAAAGTCTTTCGTAAACCAATACAGCGCAGATTATGGGTATGGCGCTACCGAAATTTATTTTACTTACTAACATTCAGCATCAATAACTATTATTAAAAATAAAGCGACAATGACTAAAGTATTATTCGTATTAACCAGCCACGATAAGCTGGGCGATACAGGCAAAAAAACAGGCTTTTGGATAGAAGAATTTGCGGCTCCTTACTACACATTAATTGACAATGGCGTAGAGGTAACCATTGCCTCGCCAAAAGGCGG
>JAYVUJ010000485.1:0-2422 GCA_043788035.1 Ferruginibacter sp.
TTTATCTTAACTTAAAAGGGCTGAAGGTACATTCTTGATACTTACCAATTTTACCCTTATACAATCTATTTGGGTACTTAAAAATATCAGGTAAAAAAATAAAGCTGATGTTTACATCTTGCTACAAAACAATTAAATTTTCTATTTAAATACAAAAAAAAGCGCTTTAATATCCTCTGCAAAATGGAGTGGCAGCTACAAGAAATGTCAACCCTTAAAGGCATTGCGTATATCCCCATACTGGTGAAGATGATTGGGCTTTACTCAGTGCAACACCTTAACCGCTTAGGATTAATGTATTTATTGTAAAGCTTTAAACATAGAGTGCCCGGATAAAAAATAATTATTTTGAATTGAACTACAATAAATAAGCGTAATCCATCTATAGTTTACGACAGTAAAAAATGTACAAACTTAAATTGAATCGAATTTCAATATAAATTTACTCCCTCACTATTAACAATTAGTTTTAAAAAGGTTACTGTAGGTTTGACTTTTTAAAAGAAGATTAGTACTTGTGTTTAATAAAAATAGCTTACCCGGCAATCAACCAGCCTTTATAAAAAATATTGTAACTATATCATGTATCGTATGCTGTTTATGTTTTACAGGGCCAGTCACAGCGCAACAAATAAAAGATACCGTTCTTAACAAGGCGATACTGCCAACTTTAATACCTGGCAGCGATGGCATAGACGCAAGCGATTTGTTGCACCAGGGGTTCAAATCCCACAAGCAACTTACAGCCGATACTCTTATTGCAAAACCTAAAAAATTTTATACCTCTATATTTCCAGCAGCAGGCTATACTTTACAAACAGGCTTTGCGGTATTGATAAGTGGCAGTTTTGCTTTTTATGTTGATACAGCCTCAAAAAAACTCTCTAATATCCTTACTAACTTTACTTATACGCAATTTAACCAGATACTTTTTCCATTATCCGCTTCTATCTGGACTAAAGACAACCGCTATATCATTTTGGCAGATTACCGCTACCTTAAATATCCTTCTATTACTTACGGTTTAGGTTCAAATACAGTGCAAAGCGAAGCGTACACATTGAATTTTAATTACATCAAGCTCCATCAATCTATATTAAAAAAAGTATACCGTAATTTATATGCTGGTGCAGGTTTGTATTATGACCGTTTATGGAATATCCGTGAAATTGACCCTCCGACAGGTGTAATAACTTCGTTTCAAAAGTATGGTAGCCAAAAAACAGCTACTGCGGTTGCTATTGCATTAAAAGTTTTATACGATAATCGCCAAAATCAGATAAACCCTACTAATGGTGCTTATGCCAGCATCGTTTTTCGCCCCAATTATACTTTTTTAGGCAGTGATGCAAACTGGAAATCGTTGCAAATAGATTTTAGGAAGTACATTAAAATTAACGGTAACCCCCGCAGCATTCTTGCTTTATGGAGCTTTGACTGGCTTACGCTTACAGGAAAGCCACCTTATTTATTATTGCCCAGCACTGGATGGGATGACCAGTACAATACTGGTCGTGGCTATATACAAAGCAGGTTCCGTGCCAAAAATTTAATTTATACCGAAGCAGAATATAGGTTTGGTATAACCGAAAACGGTTTGCTCGGCGGTGTAGTATTTGCCAATACTCAATCTTACAGCCGAAAATTTACCACCCAGCAGTTTGTTAGGGTAGCAGCTGGCTTTGGTGCAGGGCTTAGGATTAAACTTAATAAACATTCCAACACTAACTTAGCAATCGATTATGGCTTTGGGCAACAAGGCTCCAAGGGGCTTTTTTTAAACTTAGGAGAAGTGTTTTAAGGCCTGGTTAAAACAATGGCAGCTATTCCTAATTGCTGTATATTTTTTAAGTATAAAATTTAGTATTGTTTTGGGATAAATGATAGTGCTCAACTTACAGTCATTCTTCAACTAATCTCAAATAAAAAGGTCGATATCAGCTATTAGGTATCCCAAAACTTTGTAACAATAAATGCAACATTAAGCATCCAGCTTGTCTCCAAAAACAAAAATTCCCGCCGGGGAACCGGCAGGAATATTTTAACCCTTAAAACAACCAACATGATATGTTGATGCCTATGTAACACCATATACGTGCAATAGTTAAAAAGGGTTTACTTAGTTTTATAAAATATTTTGTTAAACAAGTTTTAAGCTCAAGATGCTACGCAAGTGCAAGTTCCAATACCTGGTTCATTGTTTTTACATAATGAAATTTCATCCCTTTTATAAACAGCGGGTTTATTTCCAGCACATCTTTTTCATTTTGCCAGCACATAATAATTTCTTTAATACCACTGCGCCTGGCTGCTAAAACTTTTTCCTTGATACCACCAACAGGCAATACCATTCCACGTAAAGTAATTTCACCCGTCATTGCCAGGTACGATTTTATTTTACGCCCCGTAAAAGCACTTGCCA